>DGQJ01000348.1 GCA_002389705.1 Bacteroidales bacterium UBA4417 | reverse complement strand
CTGTTAACAACTACTCGCTTTTTTGAATTCAACCCTTGATTCGCATTGTTTATTATGATTTATGGTAAAACTTTTTTTTGAGATATAAACTACAAGTTATCAATTTATTAATCATTTGATTTGGTCAATATCGGCCTGCAAAAGGTATTCAAACTATCCCGGTTTTCATCTGAACCATCCATATCATTCAACCCGCTAAGCACAAAGCACTGAGCACTAACCACTCCCCTCCTATTCAATTTTATCCACCTGGTTTGCTTCCCCCTTTTTGGAGAGCGTAATAAAACAAGCCAGCAGGAAAAATCGGTCGGCGCCAGCAACAATGGGTGCACTCCTGTAAACGCCTTCGGAATCAGGAATAGTAGCATACGAATTGCCATAATCCTGCTTATACCCGAATATGTTGGTTACCGCAGCATAAATAATGACATTCTGCTTCAGCAGGAAACTCCAGCTTATATCAGTACTGCGGTAGGCCTTGGTATGTTCGCCGTTAAACACCTCAGAGTTGGGATTATTGTACACCCTGGGAGAGGAGTATTTGTAATTTAAACTAACATACGATCGTAAACCTCCAAACCAGTGTTTATACACCGCAGCAAAATTATGCTTACTGCTGAAGCCAGGTACTGCAGTTTCAGGGTAATTCCGGTAGTTGCGTTTTGTATCAATAAACGAATACGAAACCCAGTAGTCGCCGTTTTTAATGGATTTCTTATCTCTCCAGAAAATATCAACACCCTTTGCATAACCACTGCCGGTATTGGAATAACTACCTGGCAGGTAAAAGACTTCACTGTTCAGCTTGGCTAACCCGCTATAGTTTTTATAATATATTTCGGCCCGCACAGTCCTGTCATTTTGCGATTGCTGGTAGCTGAGCGTGTAATGATCGGCCCGCTCGTACTTCAACTGGTTGGTGTATAACAGGTAATCATTAACAGGATCCTGGTAAAACCAACCATAGGCTGCTGAGAGCTGCCCGTTTTTTGAAATTTTGTAGGCTGCCGAAATACGGGGAGCCGCATTGGCCCGTTGCAGGTAGCCGGAATATTCGAACCGGGCCCCGATTCGCGTAACAAATTTTGAAGATGCATACACTTCGGCTTCGGCAAAAGCAACTGAGGTGGTGTTTGTAAAGTGGCTGCCGATTGAATTTGCAACGGTGACATATTGCTGCGAATAGGTTTTGGAAAACAACTCAGCCCCAAACCTGATTGTAAACTTGTTGCTGAAGGGATATGACATTACATTTTTAAAATGCGCACCACGCAGCAGTTTATTAAAATTGAGCGTATCGTAGGCTATATCGTCGGTATTATTTGTAAATGAAGCTGCCATGGCAATGGTCCATTTATCGCCCAGGTTGCTTTTCCAGGAGGTATTCACAAAATAATTTCCGTTCTCAAGGTTATAATCGTTGTATTTGCCGGCATAGTTCAGGTCTTCCTGAGTAATTGTGTACTGGCTGCTGGTGTAGCTCGAATAAATTTTCAGCATGCCGGTTTTGCCGGTTTTCTGTCTCAGGCTTACCGCGCCTTCGGTATTAGTAGGATACTCGACCCAATTATAATTTTGTGGCACCACCCACATATAAGGTGCGAGGTTGTTATACGACAGGCTTGCTGTAACAGCACCGTTCCGCCAGAGCCGGGTTCCGGCCACGCCCAGTCCTACCGTCATAAATGAAAGATCAAGCTGGTCTTCCACAGGCATATCGTTGGTATTGAGCAACAATACGGATGACAAAGCCTGGCCGTATTCGGCAGAGTAACCGCCTGTGCTGAAAATGGTACCCTTGAACATAAACGGGTTAAACCTGCCACGTACCGACATGTTGGGTGCCGACGAGCTGTAAGGCGTATACACCAGCGAACCATCGATATACGTTTGCGATTCCTCGCTGTCGCCTCCTTTCACGAACAGTTTTCCCGATTCGCCGTTGGTGGTGGTGCCAGGCAGCGTTTGCAGGGCGCCATACACATCGCCAACAGCGCCGGCTGTTGTAATCATATCGAGCGGGGTAAGAATATTGGCCCGTTTTTTATCGCTTGCTTCGAAAGTACCCGCGGTAATAGTGACAGCTTCCAACTTGTTAAAAGCCTCTGTAAGTCTGATTTCGAGATGAATGGGTGTACCGTCCAGGTCAATTTCCTTCGAAAATGTTTCGAAACCGATAAAGGAGGCTTTCAGCATCATCCGCCCTTTTTTCTGGGTCTTAAAGCTGAATTCACCATTGGCATTGGTCGATACACCATCATAAGTTGCTTCAAGGTATACATTAGCCCCAGGCAGGTTGCCTTCGGCGGTTGAAACAATACCCGAAATTACTGTTTGTCCTGAAACAGTTATCTGCAGGATTGTAAACAGCAGAATTATGATTAGCGTTTTCATGGGCTGCATTTCAATTTATGATGATGCAAAATTGGGACAGCCTGCCACCGGATCAAAAAAATAGTTACCCAACTGTTGAATTTTGAGGATGAAATGCACAATCGTTATCTTTTTCAACAACACATTGAAGTTCAAAGTACAAACAGGAACATTTAATCCGGTTCATTCAACCGGCCAAATAAAACGCTGCAGCCTGCTTCCGGAAAGGAACTGCCAGGTCTTTCAGATTATTTATATTCCTTGCTCAAAATTTTCAGTCAGTTTTCCATGAATTTTATATCTTTGAGAAAGCATAATTGCGAAATAAAATCACCGGTTAATGGGAATCCTGAAATTTTTCGGAACGGTCAGAGACAAGTACCTTGTTCCGTTCAGGTTAATCCCCGAAGGCGGAATACCGCCGGATAAAATGGCGTTTTCTATAACACTGGGGGTAGTAGCTGGTGTTTTCCCGGTGCTGGGTGCAACCACTGCCATTAGTTTGTTGCTCACCATGCTTTTCAGGCAGAATATGCTTGTAGTGCAATCGGTACAATGGGTCATGGCCATGTTACAGGTCATACTCATCGTGCCTTTTATGCAACTCGGCGCCATCATACTCAAAGCCCGCAGTGTTGATATCAGCCTGCACCAGATCAGCCTGTCATTCCAACATGGTTTCTTTACAGGGATTAAGACAATAGGAGTGCTGCATTTATATGCTATCTTTACCTGGACTTTAGTTTCAATACCCGTAGCCGTAATCCTGTATTATACTTTCAGGGCTGTTTTCAGGAAGAAAAAAGTGAGCTAGAAAAAAATTGGTAACAACCCCTTAGGCAGGTTTGTTACCAATTTTTGAATGATCAGTCGGGGCTGCCAAACATTTTCAGTTCATGAAAATAAGCAGCCGGGATTTATAAAATTATTTGTGACCCATCATTTCGCTGGGATTAAACTGCCAGCAAAGGGAGAAATAGAACATATTCGATTCCTGGTACCTCGACTGGTCGCTTACATCGAAAGTAGCACCGGCAACTGAATTCCCGTTTCCTTTATAGTCAGCGTTCAGAAAATCGTTGAGATAATATTTGAATTTCAGGTTAAGCCCATAGGGAAACTGAATGCCGCCGAATACTGATGGCAGAAA
This sequence comes from Bacteroidales bacterium UBA4417, assembly GCA_002389705.1. Lineage (GTDB taxonomy): Bacteria > Bacteroidota > Bacteroidia > Bacteroidales > UBA4417 > UBA4417. The sequence goes on along the minus strand of DGQJ01000348.1, from coordinate 2,529 downwards.
GGTTGGAGTCTGGCTCGAGAACCATTCGGTATCCTTGGTTTTTGATCCGGAACGGTCGAATGTACCAGTCCAGTATTTTTCTTTAAAGTGGAATGCAAGTTCGTATTCGCCACCGCCAAAGAAATACAGGTGTTTATCGAAAGCCCCAATTTTTAAAGCAAGTGGCAGCCCCAGGGTGTACTGTCGCCTGATAATTTTGTACTGTTCGTAAGGCACTTCTCCATTTCCGTTAGCTACTTGCTGAGGCAGTGTCTCATCAGTGATCATACCCACATTGCGGATTGCCAGACCTGAGAACATTCCCACATTATTGCTGAAATCGTAGTGTACATACTGCCCAACGTGAAAGAACATGGTAAATCGGACATTGTTTGAAGCAAGACTGGCCCCGGGGTACTTATCAGTAAATGCTTTTGTAAATGAGGCCTGGCTGTTACTGAAAATCAGTTCGCCACTGGATTCGGTATAAAGTTTTTGTGCCATTGCCGGAAAAGTGGCTAATCCAAGGCAAAATAAAGTTAAAACGTAAATTGTTCTTCTCATAATTTTAATGGTTTTGAAAGCAAAAATAGAGATTTTGTCAGGGAGCACAAAATATTTTCGTACAATTCTAAATCAAAACGGAACGGCTTCCGGAAATCAGGTGTATTGATTTGTTCCGGATTTTAATACAGGTAACATCGAGTAGTAAGCTTTAAAAAGCTGTAATTTTACCAAATCTGAAAGAAAGTAATTATATTTGACACTGGAAAAAGATCATAAGAAAGACATCTACATGAAGAGCAGCCGAATGAGAAACCAGGAAAAGCCAGAAGGATATCTTTTCACAAAGCGATACACCAATTACATTTTCATACTGCTTTTCTTGCTATACATGTTCGATTATATCGACAGGATGGTAATTACATCGCTGTTCCCGTTTCTGAAAACTGATTGGAACCTGACCGACACCCAATGCGGCATGCTTGTATCGGCTGTTTACTGGTCGATAGTTTTGTTTACTTTCCCGGTATCGGTGCTGGTCGACAGGTGGAGCAGGCGAAAAACCATAGGGCTGATGGCTGTTGTATGGAGTATCGCAACCGGGCTTGGTGCACTTTCAGGCTCATTCAGGCAACTGTTTTCAGCCCGTACTGTGATAGGCATAGGCGAAGCCGGTTATGCACCGGGCGGATCAGCAATGATGTCGGCTATTTACCCGCAGGAAAAAAGATCGCTGATGGTAGGTTTGTGGAATGCATCCATCCCGCTGGGCAGCGCCATAGGCGTGGCTTTGGGTGGAATAATAGCGGCACACTGGGGATGGAGGCATGCGCTGGGTATAGTAGCTATTCCAGGATTTATTATTGCCATCCTCTTTTTCTTTATCAAAGACTATAAAACCATCAGCCTCGAGAAAACGGAAACTATCTCTGACAAGAAAACCGAGCGCAGAAAAGTAAAAATGTCGATAACCGACATACTGAAAGAGTTCCTGTCGAAGCCTTCGTTGATTTTCACGTATTTCGGAATGGCTGCCGTAGTATTTACGACTACCTCAATACTAACATGGCTGCCCACCTATTTTCATCGGGTACAGGGTGTACTCGAGAAAGATGCCGGGCTAAAAGCCAGCGCAGTAATGCTTTTTGCCATTATCGGGGCTCCACTGGGCGGGTATATCGCCGACAGGTGGCGTAAAAAACAAATCAATGCGCGGCTGCTGGTGCCAACTCTTACTTCACTTATATCTGCCATATTAATGTTCCTGGCATTCAGTGTTTTTGAAGGTAAAATACAATACCTCATTTTGCTATCCATGGGCATTTCGAGTACAGCCTTTATTGCGGCAACAACTGCTGTAACACAGGATGTGGTTCACCCTGGATTAAGAGCCGTTTCGTACGCTGTTGCCGTTGTGGTTCAAAACCTGCTGGGTGCATCACTCGGACCCATCGTGATGGGAGCCATTTCAGATGCTACCAACATACAGACGGCCTTTACCTATCTTTCGCTGGCCCTACTGGTAGCTGCACTGCTTTTCTTTATCGGGTCATTTTATTATGAAAAAGACCTGCATAAAGTTGAAACCGTTAAACTCGAAGTGGTTGAATAAACAAACATCAGCCTCTTACCATCCCAAATAATTGCGATCTTCTTTCGCTTCAAATATACCTTCTCCTTACACCTAACTCATTTTCTTCCCTTCTTACTCTTTATCCAAAATCTCTTTCCAAATTAAACCAGATTGGATATGAAGAAAGCTATTTTCATACTGTTGATAATGGTGCCGGTAATACTTCGCGCACAGGCCTGGAAATCGAATCCCATGGCTGTAAGCATCTTTAACAATGCTACCCTTTTACCACCTGCCTCGCTGACAGCCATTTTCAACCAACCCATTCACGGTGGATTAGCGTTGGCGTACGAATTTGGCTGGAACGAAACAGGCAAACATAAATGGTTTCAAAATGCGGGTATCAGCTATTTTTATCACCAGTTTGTTTACCAGGCCATTTTACTCAATTCACAGGCAGGTTACCGGTGGAA
>DGQJ01000218.1:9973-12962 GCA_002389705.1 Bacteroidales bacterium UBA4417 | reverse complement strand
TAAATATAGGGAGGGGGTTGGATTGTGCTAATTTATCAGATTGTAGTTCCGTTCGTTAAAATCTGCCTCCCCTAATTTAGGGGAGGTGCCGACAGGCAGAGGGGTACATTCTGTTTACCAAATAATGACTTATTAATGATTCCCGATTGTCAATTTTGATTTTACATCTATAAAAGAAAGCCGGAGATATCACACTGATATTCCGGCCAACTGATTTATTGCAGTGGTTTCCCAAGCATATAAGCAGCATCATTCCATTTCAGTTCCTTTTTGAACGCACGGATGTTGGTATCGTTGTCAATAATAACAAACTCTATACCCATCATTTCGGCAAAGTCTTCCATATACTCGGTGTTTAATGCCATGCTAAAACTGGTGTGGTGAGCACCACCTGCTAAAATCCAGGCATGAGCACCAATTTCGAGGTTTGGTTCAGGAACCCATAAAGCACGGGCAACCGGCAATTTGGGAAGTGCTTCGGGTTTAACCACGGTAACAGGGTTAACGATCATGCGCATACGGCCACCCATATCCACCAAAGTAGCATTGATTCCTTTTCCTTCGGGCACATTAAATACAAAACGTGCCGGGGCATCTTTGCCTCCTATACCCAGCGGATGTACCTCGATACTTGGTTTGCTTTCAGCTACCGAAGGACAAATTTCAAGCATGTGGGCACTCAGTATGGCAGGTTGTTTTGGGTCCAGATGGTAGGTATAATCTTCCATAAACGAGCAACCACCTTTTAACCCCTGCGACATAACTTTCATAATGCGTACCAGGGCCGATTGCTTCCAGTCGCCTTCGGCACCAAAACCATACCCCTGCTCCATCAAACGCTGCGATGCCAGGCCAGGTAATTGTTTCAAACCAGTGAGGTCCTCGAAGTTAGTGGTAAAGGCTTTGTAGTTGTATTTATCGAGGAAGCGTTTCAAGCCAATTTCAATTTTCGCCTGGTAACGGATATTCTCCAGTTCAGTGCTTGCAATGGTATAATTGGCTTTATATTCTTTCATCAGTTCATCAACCTCAGTTTCAGTAACCGCATCCACACTTTGCACCAACTCTCCGACTCCGTGATAACTTACCTGCCAACCCAGCTTTATCTGCGCTTCTACTTTATCGCCTTCGGTAACGGCTACTTCGCGCATATTGTCGCCAAACCGGCAAATCTTTAATCCTTTCGATTCGTTGTACCCCATGGCGGCACGGGTCCATACGGCAATTTTGCCCACTACTTTTTCATCCTGCCAATGGCCAACCACCACCTTACGGTTCAATCGCAAACGGGTACAGATAAATCCGAATTCCCTGTCGCCATGAGCCGACTGGTTCAGGTTCATGAAATCCATGTCGATCTCATTCCAGGGAATGTCGCGGTTAAACTGGGTATGAAGGTGTAAGAATGGTTTGTTGAGGATACTCAACCCTGCGATCCACATTTTAGCCGGTGAAAAGGTATGCATCCAGGTGATCAGACCGATGCAGTTTTTATCGGTAGTGGCAGCCAGACAAATATCATAAATTTCGGCTGGTGTGGTTACCACAGGCTTAAATACAATTTTTACCGGTATTTTAGACGATGCGTTTAATGCGTTGGCAATGGTTTCGGAATCAATATCCACTTGTTTAAGAGTTTCTTTCCCGTACAAATGCTGACTTCCTGTTACAAACCAAACTTCTGAGTCATTAGATTTTTTCATTTTATGTAATTTTATTAATGTATTTCCCTGTTTAATTCGGTAAGCAAAAAGAAACAGCTGAAGTTTTTCATTTCCTGCATCTAAAAGAAACAACAAGTCTATCCCGGTTTCACCTGAACACAGCGTTTTGGACTGTACGCATTCAGAAGGCCTGACGCTATAAACGTTGCATGTTTAAAGAGGCTCCTGCACATTTCTGATTAGCGGTTCTCTTTTCCCTTTAAGCTGGAAAAGAAATCCCTCTCCAACAAGCTTCTGGTATTTCTTATGATCGAACCTATAGTAAAAGGCTCCTTTTTTTGATGAATCTTTATCCTTTTCATCCAATTTAATGAGCAACCCGGTGTCGAGGATCTGTTTCCTGAAATTGCGTTTATCCAGCTGTACCTGGTAAATACTTTCGTAGAGTGATTGCAGTTGTGGTAGCGTAAATTTCTCGGGAAGCAATTCGAAACCAATCGGTTTGTGGTGTGCTTCATTGCGCANNTCAATATCCTGCATTTTGATGAGCGTGTAATACGAAGTTGATATAACACGGGCCCCCGGATCGCGATCCACATCACCATGCGTGTATAACTGTACCATTTTCAGGTCCTTCAACCCGGTTAATTCGTACAACACACGGTTTGCAGCTTCATCCATGCTTTCATCAGGTCCCACAAAGCCACCCATCAGCGACCATTTGCCTTTGGCGGGCTCAAACTTACGGTTGATGATTAAGAGTTTCAGTTCCCCGTCCATAAAACCAAAGATGATACAATCAACCGCCACCAGGTAGGGGGAGTATTTATTATAAACATCTACTTTAAACTGATCATGAATAATTTCTTCGAGCATAATTTTAATTTTTTTGATTAAACGTCCGTGTGTGGTTGTCTCGTTTTACTATCCAAAAATAAGTAATGAAAGCAAAACAACCTATTTAAACACCCGGCGAATTTACTACATGCCATCCATTCCACCTGTTGCCAACTTCAGCTACTTGTTCTCCAAACCCCGAAAAGCAGGTAAACCCATGTTTAATTTGTATATTTGGTAGTATTACCGAATTGGTCAAAATTCCTCTGAGGCTGGCCGGCACGCTGAAAATCCCGGTTAGCAATACAAGTCCGACGGTTCCAAACCAAAAATCCGTTCCCATCACCGGTTCAGGAAGCAAGCGGCCCGATAAAAACCAGTCGCTTTTATTGTCCTTACCAGGCTTCACAACCCAGGTAACTATGCCCAACATGCACAGGAAGAAGATGATTAAAATATTCCAGTTCAACACTGCCATTTGATCCGAC
>DGQJ01000218.1:0-9846 GCA_002389705.1 Bacteroidales bacterium UBA4417 | reverse complement strand
AATTTTCATTTCATCATCGAAAGAATTACCTATCCGGTTTATAACCTGGCGAACCGGTTTCACTTCCGGCAATAAATAAAAATCCTACCTTTGCAGTATCATTAACAGGAGTACAATTTCAATATACGTAAGCGCATGTCAGATCATCCTTTGAATTTCGGGCTTATTGGGGCAGGTGGATATATCGCCCCCAGGCACATGAAAGCCATTAAAGAAACCGGTAACAACCTGGTGGCCGCCCTCGACCGCTACGACGGGGTTGGTATTATGGACAGTTATTTTCCCGAAGCCAGTTTTTTTACCGAGCCCGAGCGTTTCGACAGGCACCTGGATAAACTGCGGAGGAAAGGCCCTGGCTATAAAATTGATTATATCAGCATCTGCTCACCCAATTACCTGCACGATGCCCATATGCGCCTGGCCCTGCGAAGCGATGCACATGCCATCTGCGAAAAACCACTGGTACTCAACCCCTGGAACCTCGACGCCCTGGCAGAACTCGAAAATGAAACCGGCAAACGGATATATACAATTCTGCAGTTAAGGCTGCACCCGGCGATTATCGCTTTGCGCGAAAAAATTAAAAACGGCCCTGCCGGTAAGGTGTACGATGTAAAACTCAATTATATCACCAGCCGCGGTAAATGGTATCATATTTCCTGGAAAGGCGACCTTTCGCGTTCGGGCGGTATTGCAACAAATATTGGTATTCATTTTTTTGATATGCTCACCTGGATATTTGGCGATGTTACCGAAAATGAAGTGAAGGTGCACGAAAACGACCATGCCGCGGGTTTCCTGAAGCTGGAAAAAGCAAATGTGGACTGGCACCTGAGCATCAACGCCGATCATTTGCCGGAACAGGCCCGGGAAGCAGGCAAACGCACCTATCGTTCCATCACGGTTGATGGCGAAGAAGTTGAATTCAGCGAAGGCTTTACCGACCTGCATACCCGCAGCTACGAGCAAATACTGGCTGGCAACGGCTTTGGCCTCGAGGATGCCCGCCCAAGTATCATTATTGCACAAGGCATTCGGAAGCAAATCTGAAAGTAAAAGGATTGTGGATTGCGGATGTCAGAATGGAGATGTCGGATTTCGGATGTGTGATTGTGATTTGGGACGCTTAATTCTTGAGTTTTGGAGCAGGAGCTTGAAACCAGGAACTTGAAATCAGTTGCTTCGTCGTTCCNNCAGAAACCAGGAACCTGAAATCAGAAACCTGAAATCAGAAACCCTTGAAACTCCTGAAACTTTTAAAACTCCTGAAACCATTTGAAACTCTTGAAACCCTTTAAACTTCTGAAACATTGAAACATTGAAACTATTGAAATCCCTGAACCGAGCGAAGCGAGCCCACCGAAGGTAGCCATTTCAAACAACCAATACCCCCAAAAAAATCCGGTTTTTCCCTGCTGGCACACATTTTGAACTATTAATTCACCACAAGGTTATTTATATCACTTCTATCCATCATTTTGATGCTGCAACGTATAGAAATGAATTAAAAGGCTATTTAACAATGCTTTTTAATAATATGAACCTTTGGTTTAAAATGAAAATTAGTCCCAATACAGGACTAGGTTTCCCGTTTTTAAATTAAATTCGCAAACCGGATTGCAATAAAACCGTAAATAAAATCTGATTTATATATGAAGACTGCTTTAATCACAGGAATTACAGGACAGGACGGTGCTTACCTGGCAGAGTTTCTGCTAAAAAAAGGTTACCAGGTACATGGGCTCAAACGCCGCAGTTCACTTTTTAACACCGATCGTATCGATCACCTTTACCAGGACCCGCATTCGGCAAACAGGAATTTTTTCCTGCATTACGGCGATATGACCGACTCCTCGAACCTGATCCGCATTGTACAGGAAGTACAACCCGACGAAGTATATAACCTCGCGGCTATGTCGCATGTAAAAGTAAGTTTCGATACTTCCGAATACACTGCCAACGCCGACGGTATCGGCACCTTGCGCCTGCTGGAAGCCATCCGCTTACTCGGGCTCACCAAGAAAACCCGTCTTTACCAGGCATCAACCAGCGAACTGTACGGGCTTGTGCAGGAAGTTCCGCAAAGCGAACGCACCCCGTTTTATCCCCGCAGCCCTTATGCAGTTGCCAAATTATATGCCTACTGGATTACTGTGAACTATCGCGAAGCTTACGATATGTATGCCTGCAACGGGATATTATTCAACCACGAGTCGCCTATACGCGGCGAAACTTTCGTAACGCGCAAGATTACGATGGCAGTTGCCCGCATCGCCCTGGGCATGCAGGAAAAACTGTACCTGGGCAATCTTTCGGCCAAACGCGACTGGGGACATGCCAAAGATTATGTGCGGGCAATGTATCTTATGCTGCAGCAGGAAAAAGCCGAAGACTTCGTAATAGCCACCGGTGTTACCACCATGGTGAAGGATTTTGTAAAGCTGGCTTTCGCCGAAGCCGGCATTGATGTGGAATTTTCAGGCGAAGGCCTCAACGAAAAAGGCACCGTGGTTGCCTGCCACAACCCTGAACACCCCATTGCACCAGGTACAGTAGTAGTTCAGGTCGATCCGGCTTACTTCCGCCCCACCGAAGTGGACCTGTTACTGGGCGATCCTACCAAAGCCAACACCAAACTAGGCTGGAAACCCGAACACGACCTGACTTCGCTGGTAAAGGATATGGTTGAAAACGACCTGAAACTAGCTCGCAAAGAAAAATATCTGAAGGATGGTGGCTTCCGGGTGATGAACTACTTCGAATAAATTATTGGTTCCACAAATCCGCACGAATTAATTACAAATTGCTCTGAAGAATTAAGAGTTTTCCACGGATTCCACAAATAAGCACAAATGGTTCTCAAATACTCGCAAATAATTTGAAGCAAACATAGAATAAAAACCCCTTAAATGCAGATAGATACTAATGTTCCAAAAATTAAGTTGCCAGAGTGGCTTCTAATAATTTAGATCAAGATAGCCAATTGATCCACATCATTGAAGTGCTTGAGTATACTTTAAATTCAATTCTGAACTACAGTTTAAAATGGAGGATTATATTCTAAAGGACGAATGCTACAAAATTATTGGGGCATGTATGGACGTTCAGAATGAACTTGGTTCAGGGTTCCTTGAAGCCGTTTATAAAGAAGCTCTGATGCTGGAATTTGAAGAAAGGGACATTCCTTATGAGCCAGAATGTCGGCTAGACATCTATTACAAAGGAGAGAAACTAAGCAAGCACTATTACGCTGATTTCATTTGTTATAATGAAATCATAGTTGAAATTAAAGCAATAGAGGACCTTACCGATGAACATATCGCCCAGGTGTTGAACTACCTGAAAGCAACTGGAAGTAGATTGGGATTACTAATCAATTTTGGGGCTTCCAAACTCCAGTATAGGCGCATTATTCTGTAATTGTAAAACTAAAATAAAAACTCATTCGTGTACATTTGTGAATACATCTGTGTGATTTGTGGAAAATAAAATGTCTTATATCATGAAATCTGATTCAAAAATATACATAGCCGGCCACAAGGGACTTGTAGGCAGCGCATTGCACAGGAACCTGCTGCAAAAAGGATACACCAACTTTGTACTCCGCACCATCGATGAACTCGACCTCACCAACCAGGCCGCGGTAGCTGAGTTTTTTGCCACCGAAAAACCCGAATATGTATTCCTGGCTGCTGCAAAGGTGGGCGGCATTATGGCCAATAATATTTACAGGGGCCAATTCATCTTCGAGAACCTGCAAATACAGAACAACATCATACACAATGCCTGGGCTTATGGCGTTAAAAAGCTGTTATTCCTGGGCAGTTCCTGTATTTATCCAAAAAATGCGCCCCAGCCGATGAGCGAGGACTGCCTGCTTACCGGCGAACTGGAATACACCAACGAGCCTTATGCCATTGCCAAGATAGCCGGCATAAAAGTATGCGAAAGCTATAACCTGCAGTATGGCACCAACTTCGTGTCAGTAATGCCTACCAACCTGTACGGGCCTAACGACAACTTCCATCTCAAAAATTCGCATGTATTGCCCGGCATGTTACGAAAGATGTACCTGGCACATTGTCTTGAGCGTAACGATATGGATGCCATCCGCCGCGATTTAACCAAACTCCCGGTTGCCGAAGCCCCGGCAGATGCGCCCGAAGAAACCATCCTGGATTTCCTGGCAAGCCAGGGGATTCACAAGGACGCGGATGGCACGGTCAGTCTCGACCTCTGGGGCACGGGCAATCCGCTACGCGAGTTCCTGCATGTGGAAGATATGGCCGATGCCTGCGTTTATGTAATGGAGAACATTGATTTTGACGACCTGAAACCCAAAAATTCAGTCGAAGTCCGCAATACCCATATCAATATCGGATCAGGGAAGGAACTAACCATCAGGCAGCTCTCGGAAATTGTGCAAAGGGTAACCGGATTTAAAGGCAATATACGATTCGATGCCACCAAACCCGACGGCACCATGCGCAAATTGCTCGACGTAAGCAAACTCGAAAAGCTGGGATGGAAAGCAAAGATTGAGTTGGAACAAGGGGTAAAGGCCGTGTTTGAGGGATATCTGAAGTAATTTCTGATTGCTTGGCAAAAGTTTCAGTGTCGTTTCAGTGTTGTTTCAGTTATGTTTCAGAAATGTTTCAGTGTCGTTTCAGATTGTTTCAGGGTTCTTATTCAGATAAAATGAGCTAAATTATGACTGTCCACCGATTTGAAGATTTAGAAACCTGGAAACTTGCACGGGTTCTTTGTACAAAAATCAGGGATATAACTTTAAATACTGCCCTGGCTAAAGATTATTCTTTGAAAGACCAAATTCTTGGTTCAAGTGGCTCGGTAATGGATAATATAGCTGAAGGATTTGAAAGAGACGGCAGGAAAGAATTTATTCAGTTCCTGTATATTGCAAAAGGCAGCCTCGGAGAAACACGTTCTCAATTAACCAGATGCTATGATGCCAAGCATATTTCAGAGGTGTTATTTGATGAAATACACAGCGATTGTATACATCTGTCAGTGAAAATTAAAAATTTCATCAATTACCTGTCAGCCTCTGAATTCAATGGTCTTAAAAAGAAATGAATCAACCAACACTGGAACATTGAAACGTGAAACCTGAAACATTGAAACGTGAAACCTGAAACCTGAAACCCTGAAACTCTGAAACGTGAAACCCTGAAACGTGAAACCTGAAACCCTGAAACATTGAAACCCTGAAACGTGAAACCTGAAACATTGAAACTCTAAAACATTAAGATACTCAACATAAAGTACAACCCCCCATGCCCCTCCCCTCTCCCCACGAACCTCGCTGGTATGCCGCATACACCAAGTCGCGCTCCGAAAAAATAGCGTTGAAGCGGCTTCTCGACAATGGCTTCGAGGCTTACCTGCCTATTCAGCGCAAACGTAGGCAGTGGAGCGACCGCCTCAAATGGGTAGAAGAACCGCTGATCCGATCCTATATCTTTATTAAGGTAAACGAAAGCGATTACTACAATGCCATAAACACGCCCGGACTGGTTTGTTATGTTACTTTCGAAGGAAAGGCAGCACCCATCCCCGAGCGTCAGATTGAACTGCTGAAAATGCTCCTCAACGAAGGCGCCGAATTGGAAGTAAGCAACGAACGATTTGCCCCGGGTCAGAAAATTATCGTGGTTTCGGGAACCCTGGTCGGCATGCAGGGCGAAATGGTCGAATACCGTGGCCGTAAAAAAGTACTGGTCAGGCTGGGCACCACCGGCACCAACCTGCTGGTAACCGTTAACCTCGACCTGATTGAAAAAGAATAAAAACTAATTTTAACTTTGCCAGCGAGGTGGATTAGAGTGNNGTGCTGAGTGCTGGGTGTTAAGTGTTGCTCCACTCTGCCCGAATTGAACAAAAAATCAGATACCAGAAACCAGTTGCTTCGTCGTTCCTCCTCGCAATGACCTGGAAACCAGGAATCAGAAACCAGAAACTTGAAACATTGAAACCCTGAAACCCTGAAACTCCTGAACCGAGTGAAGCGAGCTCACCGAAGGTAAACTTCTGCAACAATTTTGAAACTTTTGAAACTTTGAAATAAATCCTATGAAATCTTACCATATCTCTATGATCGGCCTTGGCTACGTTGGCCTTCCCCTTGCCGTTGAATTTGCAAAACATTATGCTGTTACAGGTTTCGATATTAACCAGGCGCGCATCAACGAAATTAATACCGGCCACGACAGCACCCTCGAAGTGGAAGACGATAACCTGCAAAGTGTACTGCTGAAAGACAAACCCACCGGAACCGGCCTTTATCTTACCAGCAACCTGGAGGATATCCGCAATTGTAACGTATACATTGTTACCGTGCCTACTCCCGTGGATAAAAATAACCGCCCCGACCTTACCCCACTGGTAAAAGCCAGCGAAAGTATCGGAAAGGTGATCAAAAAAGGAGATATTGTTATTTACGAATCCACAGTATACCCGGGTTGCACTGAGGACGACTGCATCCCTGTAATCGAAAAAGTTTCAGGCCTGCGCATGAATGTCGATTTTTATGCAGGTTATTCGCCTGAGCGTATTAACCCCGGCGATAAAGAACATACTGTAACCACCATCCATAAAATAACCTCAGGCTCCACCCCCGAAATAGCCGAAGAGGTGGACCAGCTCTATAAAAAGGTGATCAAGGCCGGCACACACAAAGCCCCATCCATTAAAGTGGCCGAAACCGCCAAGGTAATAGAGAACTCGCAGCGCGATATCAACATTGCATTTGTTAACGAGCTTGCACGGATCTGCGCCCACATGAACCTCGATACCCGCGCCGTGCTTGATGCCGCCGGAACCAAATGGAACTTCCTGAAATTTTCGCCGGGCCTGGTGGGCGGTCACTGCATTGGTGTCGACCCGTACTATATGGCCCAGAAAGCACAGGAAGTTGGATACCATCCTGAAATAATTCTTGCCGGACGCCGCATGAACGACGGTATGGGTGCCTGGATAGCATCGCAGGTTGTAAAACTGATGATCCGAAAGGACATCACCGTTAAAAATGCCCGTGTGCTGGTACTCGGCATTACCTTTAAGGAAAACTGCCCCGACATACGCAACACCAAGGTGGTGGATGTGGTAAAAGAACTGGAACAGTTTGGCAGCAAGGTTGATATTTACGATCCATGGGCAGTGGCTTCGGAAGTAAAACACGAGTATGGCCGCGATATTGTTTCATCCTATTCCATGAACGACTACAACGCCATTGTGCTGGCCGTGGCACACAACAAATTTAAAACCATCGATTTCGGTGCACGCAGCACAAACACCGTGCTTTACGACATCAAATCGATATTGCCCATTGAGGTGGTTGATGGAAGGTTATAGGCCAGTTTCTTCGCGAAACGCACTTGTTCAATCATAAAATTCATCCAACTGATGATCCGGAGAAATCAGTTTGATATCAACAATGGATTCGGATGTAAATGAATAAAACAATTCACTGCCCTACGGTTCCCGAACCGCTTAACGTCGATTTTTCTTTACCGGCTAACTCAATACACCAGATCAAAATGCTTAACTGATATGACAGCACTCATCAGGAAACTTCAAAATAAAACCAGGGCAACGCACCACTATTATACCCTCAACAACCATCTAAAGGAGCGGTACGAAAATTTTCTTTTGAAATTTTTCCCCCGGCAGCATGCAGAGTATCGCTACCAGCGGATGTTTAATAATAAACTTGATCTCACGGCCCCGGTTACATTCAGTGAGAAATTAATCTGGCTGAACCTTTTCTGGAAACATCCGCTGAAAACGGAATGCGGCGATAAATACACCATGCGACTGTATGTAGAGAAACTCGGTTACGGGCATGTGCTTCCCGGGTTGATAGGCGTATACAACCATGCCGGTGAAATCGATTTTGAAGCATTGCCGCAGAAGTTCGTTTTAAAATGCACACATGGCTGCGGATTTAATATCATCTGCACCAGCAAGGATACACTTAACGTGGAAAAGGCGAAACAACAGCTGGATGCATGGCTGAAAATTGATTACAGCAAAAGCGCAGGCGAATTGCACTATGCATCAATGAAACCACGTATTATCTGCGAAGAGTTCCTCGATGATCTTGATGGAAAACAGCCCACCGACTTCAAGGTGTTTTGTTTCAACGGCAAAGCAAACTGCGTTTTTGTCGCCACCGACCGCGATCAGCATGGGCATACCGATAAATACGACTTCTACGATTTTAACTGGAACAAACTGCCATACTACAAATCGAGCCTGAACGCCGGAAGAGATTACGCGAAACCTGCATCATTCGATGAGATTATTGAGGTAGCCGAAATGCTCTCTAAGCCCTTTCCATTTGTCAGGATGGATTTTTACAACATCAGAGGTAAAGCCATACTCGGCGAAATGACCTTTACACCATCGGGCTGTATGAGCAATGATTTTACCGACCTGGCACAACAAACCTTCGGGTCGCTGCTGGTATTACCAAAACCTGTTTAATTAACCATGCAACAGGGAATAACTTTAAAACATGCCTTACCGGGCAGGGTTATTCCGAAAAACCAAAACACCAGATATCGATCGCTGGAGCCTGCGTACAGAAAAAGCAAACCGATACCCGATTATTTTGTTAAGAGTCTGAACCATAGGGCAAAAAAGAGGTTATTAATAATAAAACAAAGGAAAATTTTACCTGTAAATACTTATCTAACTAAAATACTTGTTATGAATGTGAAAAATACAATCAGGGATGTGATCCGGAAAACCGGCGCCAAGCACTATTACTACACCTTGAATGACAAATTCACAACGCGTTACGAACGTCTGCTTTTAAAAATTTCACCTGCCCGGTTTTTCAGGTATCGCTATAAAAGGTTCCTGCATAAAAAACTGGACCTGGCTCACCCCACCGCTTATAACGAGAAACTGATCTGGCTGAACCTGTACTGGAATCATCCCCTTAAGGCTGAATGTGCTGATAAATATACTATGCGGGGGTATGTTCAGAATCTTGGTTACGGGCATGTACTTCCCGGATTGATAGGCGTTTATAACAGCAGCAGCGAAATTGATTTCGACGCCCTACCCGGGCGATTTGTTTTAAAAGGCACACACGGCTGTGGCTTTAATATTATCTGTACCGATAAAAATGAACTCGATATCCATGGGGCAAAACAACAGCTGGATGAATGGCTCAAAATAGATTACAGTAAAACTGCCGGCGAGATGCACTATGCAATGATGACGCCCCGCATTATTTGTGAAGAATTTCTCGATGGGCTCAGTGGCAAACGTCCGATCGATTACAAAATTCCCTGCTTTAACGGCAGAGCAGGCTATGTGCTGGTTGCCAGCGATCGCGATGAAACGGGTCATACAAATAAATACGATTATTACGATTTGAACTGGAACAAAATGCCGTATATAAAATCCTCGATTAATTCTGACAGGTATACACCAAAACCGGCAGCCCTTGACGAAATGATTGAAATAGCCGAGGCGCTGTCGAAACCGTTCCCATTTGTACGAATGGACTTCTACGATATTAATGGCAAAGCCATGCTGGGCGAAATGACTTTTACCCCGGCAGGCTGCATGAGCCCGGGGCTAACCGAAGAAGCACAAAGAATCTTCGGTTCCAGGATTGTACTCCCCGCCCCCATGCCCTGATCCTGTTTTAGCAGCCGGTTTCTCCACAAATTTTCACTAATTGATCCACGGATTTTCAAAAATATATCCACAGATTTTCACGGATTAAATCACTGATTTTCACGGATAGGTCCACAAATCTTCACAAATCAGAACACAAATACGCACGAATCTATTCACAGATTTTCA
>DGQJ01000328.1:2557-4195 GCA_002389705.1 Bacteroidales bacterium UBA4417 | reverse complement strand
GATTAAGGTTGGCGATCCGCTGCGGATGTATTTTATTATCGACAATACAGCCCGTGCCCGAAGGTTCAGCGTTTCGGGAATTTATAATACCGGGCTGGGTGAATTTGATCTGAAATTTATATTTGGCGACATCAGGCAGATACAAAAACTGAACGGTTGGAATGCTGACCAGGTTTCGGGATTTGATGTGTATATCAATGATTTCAGCCAGCTTGAGCAGGTGGGGGAAAAGGTGTACAAAGAAGTTGGATACGACATGAATGCCAAAACCATCCGCGATCTGTATCCACAAATGTTCGACTGGCTCGATCTGCAGGATATGAATGTAATCATCATCATGGTGCTGATGATCCTGGTGTCGGGCATGGCAATGATATCGACCCTGCTGATCCTGATCCTGGAGCGAACAAACATGATAGGCGTTCTGAAAGCACTGGGTGCCCGCAACCTGAGTATACGAAGGATTTTCCTGTACAACGCCACTTATATCGTGGGGAAAGGTATGCTTTATGGAAATATTGCCGGTATCAGTATCTGCCTGCTGCAGAAATATTTCAGGATTGTGAGCCTGCCGCAGGAATCGTATTTCATGACTTTTGTCCCTATCAATTTATCAATTATTCATTTGCTGCTGCTCAATGCCGGCACTATGGCTGCCTGTACGCTGATGCTCCTTTTACCCTCATTTGTAATCAGTCGGATTACTCCGGTTAAGGCTATTCGTTTTGATTAGCACGTCCGGGTTCATTCTCCCCGGATAAAGGTAAAAAAAATCCTGCAGGGGTGAGCTGCAGGATGTATATGTGTTTATGCGTAATTACAAGGATATAACAGAGTTCTCGCTTCCGAGCGAAGTGCTTACATATTTGTCGGCAGCATCGTCGTTAAGCCAGTTTTTGCCATCGGCCAGGTAGCGGAATTGCTGCTCGCGGCCGCTTTCCATTTCAACGGTTACCGAAAAACTGCCATCCTTGGCTTTTTTCATGGGATGGGCAGCTTCGTTCCAGCCATTGAAATCGCCAACCAGAGCTAGGTTTTCGGCTTCAGCTTTCATCTTAAAAGTTACTTTACAAATTGGTTTGGTTTTCAAAAATTGACGTTTCTCAATCATTGTAAATAATATTGGTTAAACATAAATTATGCTTCGAAAAGCGGTGCAAAAATAAGACATTTTTATTTTTTATCAGAATTAAGCCCAGTATTCACCGATATTGATCTGATCATCAGTGCTTTTACTTTTTCCCATGCAGCCCGCATTCCTTGCTGTCGGGCATTTCCCACCACCATCGGCCGGCCCGCAGGTCTTCACCTTTTTCGATTGAACGGGTACAAGGCTGGCAGCCAATAGACGGGAAACCCTGGTCGTGGAGTTTGTTGTAGGGTATATCGTGTTGTTTAATGTATTCCCAAACCTGGCTTTCGCTCCATTCGAGTAGTGGATTGATCTTAATAAGCCCGTTGGCAGCATCCCATTCCACAATTTTTAAATCGGTGCGGGTAACTGATTGCTCGCGGCGAAGGCCGGTAATCCAGGCGTCCATACCTGTAAGTGCCCGGCGCAGGGGAACTATCTTCCTCACATGGCAGCAAAGCTTCCGGTTTTCAATGCTTTCATAAAACAGGTTAATGCCTTTTGTA
>DGQJ01000328.1:0-2392 GCA_002389705.1 Bacteroidales bacterium UBA4417 | reverse complement strand
ACTGTGCATTCAGCAATTCAGCCTGTTCGATGTTATTCATAAGGTATATCAGTATTTAATGTCTTGAAGTTTAAATGTTTGTCCGGCAATGACTCCTTTTTCGGATTGAACCACAGTACAACACTCGTGCTGTGCATCGTGTTCGAAAAAGAGTATGTATTGATTTTCGGCTGCTTCGGCCAGGAACTGCTCTTTTTCATCCATCGATACCAGGGGTTCAATATCAACCGCAGGCACATACGGTATGGGGATGTTTGTGAGCATAGGTATAAAATCAGCAACAAAAACAATGGTGTTGCCATTTGATTGAATGAAAGGAATAACCTGACCACTTGTATGCCCGTGATAAGTCCTCAGACTTATATTTTCGAAAGGCTGCTCTCCTTCCTTTAACAGGTGCAGCCTCCCGCTTTGCTGCAGGGGTTCCAGGTTATCAGCAAAATATGCTGCTTTTTCGCGTCTGTTTGGCTTCAACGCCCATTTCCAATGGATTTCCGAAACCCAGTAATGTGCATTTTCGAACACACAAACTGAATTTCCATTTTCATCGAGGCGGGTTGCAGCTCCAACATGATCATCGTGCAGATGCGTAAACAGAACATCAGTAATGTCGTTTGCCGTAAAGCCCAGTTGCTGCAACGAATTGAGGATACTAACGCCTTCTTCGCGAAAGCGTACTGCATAATATTTTTCATTCCTTTTGTCGCCTAGCCCGGTATCGACCAGTATTTTCCGATAGTTATCGACAATCAGCAGGCAACGCGTGGTAATCCGGATCATGTTGTTATGATCAGCTTCATGNNCTGAGTTGGTTTTCTTTGCCTGCAAAGGTAATGCTTTTGACTTTGACAGGAAACCAAAAAGCTGTCAGCCCATTGATTCCGGGCGAATGCTTGTTGATAAACCATTGGTATTTTCTTTGTTTATGCCGGTTCAACTAAAGATTTCTGCCTTAACTTCGCAACATAGAAATATCAAAGATTACGCTTTATGACTGAAAACCGAGTTCATTTTATTGCTATTGGCGGCAGTGCCATGCATAACCTGGCCATAGCATTGCATAAAAAGGGATACCAAGTCACCGGTTCCGACGACGAAATATTTGACCCGGCACGCACCCGCCTGCAAGCGTATGGTTTGCTTCCGGAACAATTCGGATGGTTTCCTGATAAACTTGATAAAAGTATCGATTCCATCATCCTGGGAATGCATGCCCGTGGCGATAACCCCGAACTGGCCCGGGCTAAAGAACTCGGATTGAAAATATATTCGTATCCTGAGTTTTTGTACGAGCAAAGCAAAGATAAACTGCGGGTGGTTATCGGCGGAAGCCATGGCAAGACTACCATTACGGCAATGATTCTGCATGTGTTGCAGCAATGCGGCATTGATACCGATTATATGGTTGGCGCCAAGCTCGAAGGGTTTGATGTGATGGTTAAGCTCACTGAGGATGCGCCTGTAATGGTTTTTGAGGGGGACGAATATCTTACTTCGGCACTGGACCTGAGGCCTAAATTTCATTTATACAAGCCCGATATTGCATTGGTGAGCGGTATTGCCTGGGATCATATGAACGTATTCCCGACTTTTGAAAATTATATTTCGCAGTTCCGCATTTTTATGGAAATGATCCCTGCTACGGGTGCGCTGGTTTATTGTAACGATGATCCTGAAGTGGTTCAGCTTGCGCAGGCGGTAAAAGGTGAAATGAAAAAATTACCTTATGGCATACCGGCCCATCGCGTGGATAATGGCAAAACCATTCTCATCACGCCCGAAGGCGAATTCCCGCTGATGGTTTTCGGGCAGCATAACCTGATGAACCTTACTGGCGCCAGGTTGGTATGCAACCAGTTAAACATCAGTGATGCCGATTTTTATAAAGCCATTTCAACATTTAAAGGCGCCATGAACCGGCTTGAACTAATTGCTGAAAAGCCTGGTTTTAGTGCTTACCGCGATTTTGCACATGCACCCTCCAAATTAAAGGCAACCATTCATGCCGTTAAAGAGCAGTTCCCAAACCGGCGGTTGGTGGCATGTTTCGAATTGCACACATTCAGCAGCCTGAATAAGGATTTTCTATACCAGTATGCACATAGCATGGATCTTGCCGATGTTGCGGCCGTTTATTTTTCACCGCACGCGCTGGCCCTGAAAAAACTGCCGGCGCTGGTGCCTTCCGATATTATTGAGGCTTTTGCCATGCAAGGGCTGAAANNGGAATGAATGTGAAGGAATTTGCCGGCGGGTTGTAAAACCAGGCTTTGGAAATGAAAAAGGAAATCTCACTCCCTGGGATCTCCT
The DNA here is from genome assembly GCA_002389705.1 of Bacteroidales bacterium UBA4417. Taxonomy (GTDB): domain Bacteria; phylum Bacteroidota; class Bacteroidia; order Bacteroidales; family UBA4417; genus UBA4417. The sequence goes on along the minus strand of DGQJ01000328.1, from coordinate 82 downwards.
TTTTTTTATGCTTTGGGAATAACCAGTTGATTAATATCGTTTTTCTTGAAGCACGTCGAGCATGCTTACACAAGTGCTGTCG
>DGQJ01000213.1:46746-47860 GCA_002389705.1 Bacteroidales bacterium UBA4417 | reverse complement strand
ACCAACGCCGACACTCCGCACGATGCACAGGTTGCACGTAACTTCGGCGCCAAAGGTATCGGTCTGTGCCGTACCGAGCATATGTTCTTCGAAGGCGTTAAGATCAAAGCCATGCGCGAAATGATCCTTGCCGACGACGAAAAAGGACGTCGTGCAGCCCTTGCAAAACTGTTACCAATGCAGCGCGAAGACTTCGAAGGTATTTTCGAAGCTATGAACGGACTTCCTGTTACTGTTCGTTTGCTCGATCCTCCTTTGCACGAATTTGTTCCGCACGAAGAAGCCAACCAGAAAGAAATGGCCCAGGAAATGGGAATTTCACCTGAGGCTGTTAAAGCAAAAGTTGAATCACTTCACGAATTCAACCCAATGCTGGGTCACCGCGGATGCCGCTTAGGAAATACTTATCCTGAAATTTCGGAAATGCAGGCACGCGCAATTATCGAAGCTGCCATGAACCTGAAGAAAAAAGGCATCAAAACGCATCCTGAAATCATGATTCCGCTCACCGGAACCCTGGCTGAAATGAAACTGCAGGAACAAATCGTACGCGACACCGTTGAAGCTGTATTTGCTGAACGTAAGGACCGCATCGATTATATGGTAGGTACCATGATTGAAGTACCACGAGCTGCCCTGGTTGCTGATAAAATTGCTGAATCCGCTGAATTCTTCTCGTTTGGTACCAACGACCTTACCCAGATGACCTTCGGATACTCACGCGACGATGCCGGCAAATTCCTCCCGATTTATCTGCAGAAAAACATCCTGAAACAAGATCCATTCCAGGTTCTCGACCAGGAAGGTGTTGGTCAGCTTGTACATATGGCAACTCAGAAAGGCCGTTCAACCCGTCCGAACCTCAAAGTAGGTATCTGCGGTGAGCACGGTGGCGAACCATCATCCGTTGAATTCTGCCACACCGTTGGTATGAACTACGTAAGCTGTTCACCTTTCCGCGTTCCAATCGCACGTTTGGCTGCTGCACAGGCTGCAATTAAAGAATCATTAGCCGCTCCTGCAAAAGCAAAGAAAGACGACAAGAAAAAAGCAGACAAGAAAAAATAATACTGCTTAATTCATACAAAATGCAAAAGAGGCTTCCGCAAGGAGG
>DGQJ01000213.1:44796-46623 GCA_002389705.1 Bacteroidales bacterium UBA4417 | reverse complement strand
TCGTCGAAACCGATCCTATCAGTATTCCACAACTTTTTTCACAGAAAGAAGATTTAGAAATTGCAGTGTTGTTTTTTTGTTAAAACATGTAGTTTTAGAATCATTGTTCCTTAAAAATTTGCACCTTTGGTCTGATTTCAAATTTCTCATACCAATAATTCGAAGCGGATTTTCAGCATTTAAAAATATTTGCTGTCTGAAATAACCAATTATTTCTAAGTTTTCAGAATGCAGTCAATAGCAATTTACTGTTTAATAAAACTGAATGAATCTATTTTTACAAGATCATCGTACTCTCCCCAGAACCTGAACCACACCGCATGAACGCCCTTAACCTTCGGTATTTTACAGGCAAAAGTTTGGCTTGTTTTACCATCACCATTTCCCGGAATATTTAATTTACCAATAGGACGACCTCAGGAATTATCAAGAACAATATCATTGGAAACAGGCTTTGAACCCAGGAAAACATTCACTTTAGCAGAATCGGGTTCGTCAGTAAAATCAATGTATTTAAATGCGGCAGCATCTCCATTCCTGATTTCAGTAAGTATTTCCTTGATGGGAGAATCGGCTTTAATCCTTACATTGCCATACAACAGGCAGGCTCTCGCCGCATCTATTACCGAACCAGCTCTTATCGGATCCCCGGCACCCTGGGTGGTCATTTCAACTTCATTAATGCTGCCATCTTTGTTAAAAGTGATAGGTTCAACACATGCTTTTCGCATGGTATTTGAACCATGTGTGGATCGGTGAAAGAAAACATACCCTTTCCCGTTAAATTCCGCAATTGATCCATGATTGTTCCAGCAACCGTGACCACAATGATCATTGTCAATAATAACCCCACCATATTTAAAGGGCCCCATGGGCGATTTGCCGGTAGCGTACCCGATGCAGGTTGGCCTTCCGGCACGACCCATGTGGGCATACACAAAATAATAAATCCCGTCACGCTTAACCATGTAACCGCCTTCATGAAAAAAATGCTCTTTCTCGGTAACAATATTGTCTCTAATAGTTGATAAATCTATTTCAGTCATATTGGATTTAAGCTTCGCCATTTTTGCATTGAACTGACCCCAGATGTAATAAGCCTGGCTATCATCATCTATGAAAACACAAGGATCAATTTCGTTGTACCCTTTCAGTTTGATATTTTTGCCGTTTACAAACGGACCGGTTGGTGATTTGCTGGTTGCGACTCCTTCTGAAAATGTATTATTGGCCAGGCAATAATATAAATAATATGTCCCTTTGTAATACTGGCAATCGGGCGCATATAAGAAATCATCGCTGTACGGAACCTGGTCGTTCGGGCCCTTACTGGCAAAACTTTTCTCGGTGAATGACCAGGTTTTCAAATCGGATGTCGAAAGCACATGGTGACTCCAGGAGCAATAATACTCAGGACTTTCGTCGCGCGAGCCATAAACATACATTTTGCCGTCATTCCATTGGTGTGCCGATGGATCAGCAATATACATTCCGGCAGGTACTATGGGATTCTGGCCTGAAACAGAAGTTCAAAAACAAAAAAGTATTATCGTATAAATAGTCCTGATTTTTTTCATTACAATTCCCTCCTATAAATACAATTCCCGAAATCATTTACTGGTATCAGGTTATAACCGCAAAGGCTCTATTAAAGAAATCTCATGCGTTACCTACAATCCCATTCATTTACCCTTTTCTCATTTTGATATTTCCAATTTGATTTCCCTTCATTCAAGTACTTTCATTCCCAAAAATTACATCTTTGCCGGACTTGATCATTCATTGACATAATTCATTTTCAGATAGTTAATAACAAGGCATTCATCA
>DGQJ01000213.1:0-44594 GCA_002389705.1 Bacteroidales bacterium UBA4417 | reverse complement strand
GGATTCTCCTTTGCATATCCTTCCCATTCGTTGGCGGGCCATTTGGCCACTTTTATATATTCAGGAAAATCACTTAAAAACGGGACAGCAGGAACAACAGCTTTGATTCGGTTTCCACAAAGTGCGGCAGTAGCAAAACTTAATGCGCCACCCTGGCTGCCACCTTCAACTGCAACACGGGTTGTATCCACTTCGGGACGCCAGAAAAGAAAATCGATAGCCCTTACGCAATCCATGTATGCTCCCCGGTAGATGAATTTCTCCTTGTCCTGGATGCCGCTGTACAAATATCCGGGGAAACCGGGATTTACATCGTCCCGGCTATTGCCATGGCCACGGATATTTAATCCAAGGCTCACCACATTTGGATCGTCGAACGTCCAGTCAGGTTGCATTACTGAGCTATATCCCTGAACACTTAGTACAGCAGGATATTTCCCTGGTTTCTTTGGCAATAACAGCCAGGCACGGATTAACACATTGCCTAACGAATGCATTTCAACAACATAACAATCGCGGGCAGATGTTCCTAAACTATCCACTTTTATAAGTTTATATTGCGGTTCAATGCCCGCCAGTTCGCGTTTGGCCCTGGCCCAATATTGTGCAAAATCGGGCGGTGTATCCGAAACTGTTGTCATTTTTTCAGGGTCTACAGCAAAACTGAACTTAATCTGTTTATTGATATTTGTGGCTGACAGGTTTGCCGTTACCATGTATATTCCGGGTTTAAGACCTGAGATCGGAAAAGATGTAATGGATTTTGATTTCGCAGCAACTTTTACTTTTGATTCATCAATAATTATAGTATCAAAAAAGTCGTTACGGATAAAGATACTGAGTTTACCTTCAATTTTTTTTGAATTCTCATTTCGAATTTCAATTGGTAATTTCAGTCCCGGAACTCCTGACAGTACCCTGTCGACTTCTTTAAAAGCAGGAGATATACTAACCAAATCTTTTGCACCACGTACTATAAGAGATATATCACTGCCATATATTCCTCCCCCGCCCGATTGGTCGTAAACCCTTACTGCAATAGTATTAGGCTTACCCCACAAAACCAGGTTAGCTGGAATTGCGTAAACACGGTCAATATCGTATCTCCCGACATAATTGGGAGGGAATTCACCAGTTTTGCCTATCAGCGTTCCGTTGAAATACGTATAGTCGGCATCGTCTATACGTGCTAGTCTGAGGATTAGCCCCCCATTTTTCATAGCCTCCTTTTTCAATGTTGCGGGGATCACAACTTGTTTGCGATACCACCCATAGCCATCATAGTTCTGAAATCCCCAGTTTTCCCACACTTCGCCTGTTCGGGCATCTACCCATTTGCTATCGCCGAATGCCGGACGCATCCAGCTGGAATCATCACCGGTTGTAAATTTCCAGTTGTTGTCCAAAAGGTTCTGTGCATACAGCACTGTACAATAAAAAGTTGCAATCGCAATAAAGATCAGTTTTTTCATTTTGAGTTATATTTTCTTATTTCAGTATCAACTATTTTATGATGAGGCTTTTTGTATTCTGCTGCCTGATCTTAGCGCTTTCAGTATCAGTAAGCCTTTTGCCCATATATGTCAGGTTTTCAATAGTAATCCCGGAAACATTTTTTTCGGCATCNNTTTAAATACAATGTTGCTGATTTTTCCGCGGAACTGCCTGTGATACTCTTCTTTGCCTTCCGGGACTTTTTGTACGCCATCCCAGGCGCCATGCAAATAGTTTTTATCAATAAACTCCTGGTCACGGATACCATCCGGGCCCCACTGCGAAAAGAAAATCGCGACATCAAACAATTTCTGTCGGCTGTCCTCCACACGGATATTTTCAAAAACCACATCGTGTACGTGCGCCTGGCCGGCGTTGTGGATACTTAAAGTAGCGCCGTCTTCCACATGTATGATATCAATGTTTTCGAACCGGATATTTTTCACTTCGTTTGAATACAACTCAAAGCCAACCTCAACGGCATTGCCCCAGATGGAATTCCAGAACACGCAGTTTTTGACCAGGATATTGTCGGTGGGATCTGCAGCAGGGTATTGCCCTCCTGATTTAATTGCGATACAATCGTCCTTGGTATGCGCAAAAACGTCATCAATAACTACATTGGTACAGCGGAAAATATCCATACCATCGTCGCCGCCACTTTCACTTACAATTCGAATTCCTTTAATCCGGGCTTTGTTACAATGAAAAAGAGCTGTTTGCCAGGTTGTTCCGTTGTGCAAGGTGATTCCTTCAATCGAAATATTTTCGCAATCCTCAAGGCTGATAAACCGGTTATGGTTGCCTTCGGTGGATTTATTGAAGGAACCATCCAGAATTCCACGTCCGCAAATTTTGATATTCTTTTTCCCCTCTGCTATGATATAACCCTGAACCACTGCACCACCTTCGATGTAAACAGTTTGATTGTCCTTTAAATCTAGTTTCACATCTTTGTAGAGTTTTCCGCTTCCGAACCAGATCACATTGGTGTCCGATGGGGATGGACGGCAGGTTTCAGGATTTCCGGCAAAGATAAAAAGCGGTTGCTGCCGGATCCGCCCGTTGAGTTCGAGGCTCAGGTTTGCAGGTTGTTTCATATTGAAGCGGAATGAATTATCACCGGTGTATTCCGGTTTTAAACCCCATCGCAGTGGCCGGATATCGACCCAGCGGACGTCGAATATAGTGTTAACTTCCACGTTTACCTCGCCCGTAAAGTCGAAAACGGCATACGAAGCAATAGGCGTATCATAAACCGGTACCGGCTTTCCGTTCACTTTTACCTGGTAGTATTTGGCGGAGGCAGAGCCCTCGGGCCCTTGCCATGTGGTTACCTGTGCAAAGGAAAAGTAACTTAGTAATAAAAGGTAAATCAATCCTGATGTTTTCATTTTGTTCTGATTTTAAATTCTTTATTTATTGGTTTAGAGTCCAGAAAAGCTATGATTTGGTACTGCTATTATTGATTCTGCTTTATTGCACGGTAGAAAAAAAATTATGTTCTGAAAGTGGTGTGTGTCGGTGGCTGTGCTCATATCTTTTTTATCTCAGAATTATTCTTCACACAACCAATCACTATGTATTGAAGTTTTGGATTGAGCGTTGACCCTGGAACCCGGAACTTAGAACCCTGAATCACCAAACGTGAAACTTTCACATTAAATTCCTTTCCTCAATCTTTTGAAACAGTCATTATATCTTTTACAATCAACTTGCTGATAATTTTGTTGCTTGTCTCTATTTTGATCAGATATGATCCGGCCGGTAAATCAGATACATTTATGGCCGAATCCTGTGTTTTCATTTTTTTGACTAAAGTTCCATCTAACCTGTAAATAGATATAACCGACATTTCAAATAGATTTGCAATGTGTATAACATCTTTTACAGGATTGGGATAGATTGAAATACCATCCGGTACTTCCTTTTTAACATCGGTAGTGAAACTGCCCTGGCGGATTTCGATCACTTTTACATCACAACCCTGTCCATAAATATATACATACTCAATGGCATTAATGCCGGTAAGTGCCGGAATTGTGCAGGTTATATTAATTGTGTTATCATCAATGGCGTAATCTTCACCGTTTTGTAACTTGATATTATTCCAATTGCTAAGAGCGCCAAGCCGGGATGAACTGTGCGATGCCTGCCAGAATGTGTTGGCTTTAACAGGAATGGTTACAGTTCCACCAGAAATACCTGCAGTTATTACAGAAGGTGCATCAACAACCAATTGAAAAGAGGGTTTGTAAACTTTGATATATCTAATTGGGAAAATTCCATTCGAACTTGTGAGTTGCAGGGTATGCATTGTATTACCTAAGCCTTGAACCAGGTTTATGGCATTTTCTTTGGCTGCATCAAAACTGATGGTATCAAAGGCAATTTCTTCATTAAACATCCCTTTACTTTTGAATGTATAGGTGCCGCTGCTATTGGGCGTACCATAATTTCCCCAGTCATTTTTCTTTATGAGCACAACTCTCTTTGAATCGGAGATAAAAACATTGTCTTTATTGCCTGATCCATCAAATCCAGTTTTTGAACCTGACAGGGAGAAGTTTCCATTACCGGTCATGGTTAAAGTCCAGTCTTCTTCCCGGGGGATTCCCATGCCTGGCCTCAGAAAAGGTGCGCCACCCCAGAAACCTACGCTATGAATAGTAAAATAATAGCAGTTAGCGAATTCAGAGGCTTTTTTACCATCAATTGTGGCAGATATTACGGCTTCGGTTTTGGATGAAGGAACTAACTCAATCTTATTTCCTACAAAAGGGAGGCTGATCTTACCATCGACTACCATAACATCCTTGCCAACCTCATAGTATGTTACCATTCCCAGTGGATCGGGATTACGGCCAGCATCAAATACAAAATGACGTGCTACCAGGCACGCCGTAAGCCATTGTCCATGGTCATTAAAATGAATATCATCCTTTAGTAACTGCGCCGGAACATACGAATTTGCCCTCAGATAATCATACCATTCCTGTCGCCGGTTATCCCGTTCAAGTTTATAGGTATCACAATATCCTTTCACAATCTGGAACGACATATTATTATCCCATTTCGACATATCATTCAGGTTATAGTTCCAACTGCCGGCTGAACCGGTTCCGTCATTTTTCCCAAAATGATCGCCCTGAATAATCATTTCAGCTGTAGTGCAACCACGTATTTGCCGAATAATCGTTTCGTAAAATGTATGATGGCCATAAACATGAAAAATCACCAGATCAGGATGGAATGCTACCATTTCCTGGTTGGTGAGCCGCCACAATAGACTTGACGCTACACCTCCAACTCCAAATGTGCGGATATCAATATCAGAATTTGGATATGCAAGTTTCAATGCATCGCCCAAATCGCGCCACCAGCGATTATTCTCGTCGCTCAACGATTGTCCGTAAACAGCTATTTTAATTTTTTGCCCGTTATGAAGCAAACTCATTGTCCGCGGAATTAAAGCGCCTAATGCTGCGTTGTCGGAAGCTGAAAGAGGTGCCGGCAAAGGGTAACCTAAAGGATTAGGAATGCTCACGGTCTGTGCCATTCCACCTAGTACAGCGAATACAAGTAATGAGATTAAAGTTAATTGTTTCATAGTTATTCTTTATAGTCCTGAATAAAGCTGACCCAGTGTCTTCTCTTTAAATTTCCAGGTAATGCGGGATAGCTTTGCTTGAATACCTGTTTCAGGCAAACCGGTCAGTGTCGTATTTCCTTGTTCCGGTTCAGCTATGTTTAAACCTGGCGAGATTTTTTGCCCTATTAGTTACAAATTCAACTAATAAAGTATTGATAGGAGAAGTTTAAATCGCATAGATGGTTATTACTTTTTTATGAAAGACACAGTCCGGATTTGTTTTTCGTTAGTGATCTGAATAAAATAGATACCCGGTTCAATGAGGCTTATATCAATGGCCCGATGTTTGACATACTTTTCGCCGTGCAGCAGCTGTTGCCCGGAAAGATTGGTAATACGAAAATCAAAAGAATCTTCGATTCCGGAAATATTCAGATGATTGGCTGAAGGATTTGGATATACTGACACTTCAGCAGTTTCATGATTTGAATCATAACCGGTATTTATAGTCGTTTTTTTAGGTGCAACATCGGCATACGAGTTTCCAAAACGAATTTCATCGGCAGCCATTCGTAATGACCCATTACTGAAATTCATCGAAATGGATTGAAATGATAAATTGTCTGAGCCTGATCCCACAACCGGCGAAACATCAGGCTCCGTTCCGGGTGTAGGATTTACATAAAGTGAAACGGTATCAGGGGTGCCGAATTCGATTTTCGCCACTAAAAACGCAGGGGTATTGTTTGCAACCGGAATAGTACCCGGAAAAATTACACGGCTGTTTTCGTGGCCAAATGCAAAACCCCAGGTAGAACCACCAAAAGAGCCGATACTAAGTAAATGTGATTTGGCAGTATTGTTTAACCAGGCGATATTTTCATCACTCAGTGAAATATAACATTCCATGTTGTTGTTCATTGGCCTGATAGCTACACTGAACCATAAAGTTGTTCCGGCTTTTCCAATTTTACCACCCGAAATAAAATCTTTAAAAGCCCCGTTGTCTGAGATATCCAATTGGCGGCCTACCCCCGAGTAACCTTGCCCCAGAATCATGTAATTTCCTGCCTGTCGTAAATTACCTATAACAATGGGCTGGGTATTACTAACTGCAAAATCATTGATAGTATTAGAGGTTTCACTTTGTACACTCCATCCGGTCCGCCAGCCACGTCCGCCATTAAAATTGGTTATAGCTGCCTTTACATAGTCAAACCCCTCATAGCAAATTGCAGTTTCCTCAGCAGGAACATCGGGCATTTTTAAAACAGTAACAGTTAACTTTTCGATATTTGAACTTCGTAGCTGGGCACCGTTATCCACGGCTTGAAGTGTAACATCATAAACACCTTCTGATGTAAAAGTATGATCAAACCCATTGCTTGATTCTTCTAGATAATTTGTAGTTTCACCTTGTTTTTTAATCACCCAGTCGTAACCCAGAACGAAGTCGTCAGGATCGGGATCGTAACTGGAGCGCCCGTTAAATGTAACTTTGAAGGGAGCATAGCCAAAATTGCCGGGAGAGTAATTCAGCACTGCAACCGGCGGATTATTGGGCCGGGTTACAGTAACTGCAACCGAGGCTGTGAGTAAACTGTTAACCGTTGTGGCTGTTATAATTGCAGTGCCCTTGTTTATGGCAGCTATTTTCCCTGCCTGATCAACAGTTACAATTTTTACATCGCTGCTCGACCATAAGGTACTCTTATTGCTAGCATCCGAAGGTTCAATAACGGCTGTAAGTTGTTCTTGTTCTCCAACCTGGAGGCTGGTTTCTGATTTATTCAATTGTATTCCGGTAACTGCTACTCCTGATTCAGTAACATTTACAAGGCAAGAATCCATGAAACCTCCATCAGCAGATATAACTTTAATACTTGCAGTACCAACTTTCAGGGCCGTAACAACTCCGTTATTTACAACAGCTACCATATCATTTGAAGTTGACCAGCTAATGCTTTTATCGGCTGCATTTGACGGCGTGAATAAAGGGACTAAAACAGCTGTTTTACCTACATTCAATTCCATTGTAGAAGCATTCAATGTAACTGCAGAAAGCGGAGCCGCCCCAAAGTAATTAATATTGGTGAAAACGGATTTTGCAATGATAACTTCTTTAACAGCTTGATGAATATATGGTAAGGCAGCTTCCGGAATTGATCCGAAAGTTCCCGGCACCCCCAGGTTAACAGGATCTTCGTGGTAAGCCATGGCGTACATGGTGCATGCGGCAATATAGGACCCGAAGCCTTTCATGTGAATGCCATCGGAATATACATCCCAAATGGAACTGATACCAGCTGCATCCAGAAAAGCCTGGTTATTATTAAGCGAATAAAAAACCTCGCCGATAGGTACCATAACAAAATTGTCCCTGGTAGCAGGAAAATCTGCCCTAACTGCCGTGGTAAGATCTTCGTTGAACTTCCGGGTTTCAATGCCGTTAGCCGAAAGCCATGCAGTATTGTATTGATCCTTTGTAGCGGCAGTATAATCGGTTCCATAGGGCACGCGAGGCCAGTGTGCATATATGAATACTTTGCAGTCTGGACTTTTCCCTTTAACCAGGTTATAGAAGTTACTGATCATGGCCTGGTCGCCATTGGGCCCTTCGATAGGCCTGTCGAAAGGTTGAAGCGATATAATATCCCATTGATAAACGGCAAAAGCATTTACAGGATTCCCGTATGGCTGTTCGGTAAAGCCTCCGGATGTTCGTGCATCCCACAAAAGCTCCAACGGTGATCCCGGAATCATTAAACGCGCCCAGGTGTGGATATTTCCACGGGATTCGGCTATGGATTTTAATCCTCCGTAATTCATAGCGTCGGTAACACTGTTTCCGACAAAATACATTCGACGGGATTGTTGCGCTTGAATGTTTTGCAGCATCAGGAATCCGAATAAAAAATATAGCAGGTAGCTGTATCGGTTTGCCATTTTGATTTTATAAATTATTTATAATGCAGGTTATTTATTATACAGTTTTTGTTTTTTAGAGATAGGTAACAGGTTAGAATATGCCAGCCTGTTGCTTATTTGTTAATTTTCTTCTGGTTCAAATGTACCAAACCAGGGTGATGGTTCGTATTTCCATTTGATCCCTGTTTGTTTTACTGCAGGTATTTTTTCGGGTACAAAATCAAACTTCAGTTCATTCCTGTATAAGGGCGCACCAATCTGGTTATCAGGCGGCAGGTACTCATATACCATCACATCAAACTGACCAATCCGGCTGGGACGGTTTTTAACTCCTTCGAATAAATTTTCGGCTGCAATGAAATTCCGCTCTTTTAAAGCTTTTTTAACTTCCTTTGGCGCAAATGTGAATCCCATTTCGTAATCCCATCCTTTGTCGCAGATGTTGCGATAGATATACACATCGCGGAAATTTTGCGACAAGATTCCTAAACTTCCGACTCCACCGCTGTAAACATTCGGTGAGCCACAACGATAAAAAGTATTGTTGTAGATGTGAATATCAGTGCGCAGAAGGTTGCTGCCCCACATGCCAAACAGCACACCCGAACCCGAAATGTTGTAAATCAGGTTATGATGAAATCGTATATTCCGGAGTTCAGAATCTTTGCCTTCTACACTTATGCCAAAGCCCCAAACACAATTGTAAGCTGTATTTGAATGAAATTCAACATCTTCGAGCAGTCCGAACCAGGCATCGGCGTAGTATGCCTGACGGGGAAGATCATGCACAAGGTTATGATGTATTACGCCGTGCCTGCTCACTTCCTTGCAATCGATGCCTTCCTTATAACAATGGTGAATCAGATTATAAGCTACTTCGAAATGTCGCGCTCCACAAATGGAAAGCGCTTCATGAGGCGCTTCCTTTCTTTTTCTTTGCCCAGGTTCATAATACTGATCGGCATTGTCGTTTGAGCGTGTGATTTCACAGTTTAATACTCGAACCGAATCGCAATACCACAGTCCTATTCCTGAATTGTGCGATTGATCAGACCAGCAGCCAATCAGATCAATCTTTTTGCATTCGGGTCCTCTTACTATAAATCCTGCAGAATTTGAATTTCTTACTTCAATGTTTTCGAAACGCAGGTAATTCACTTTTTCAATCTGAAATATTCCATGTGTCAGCCTTGAGAATTTTACGGAATCACCTTTCTGAAAAACTTTCGAGATTAAAGACCCGTCGAAAATCACCGAATCGCCGGGCATGGCCCTGTATAAAATCCAATGCGAAGAAGTGCCCGACCGCAATGGGATGAAAGGCTTGCAAAGGTTGTATATCCCACCCAGGATAGTTACAGTATCACCAGGCATAGCCATTTCCGATGCTTTGAAGATGCTTCTGACAGGATATGCCAATGTGCCCGGATTGGTATCAATTCCTTTTAAGGCCACGAAATACTCGCTTGCAAAAACCGAAGGTGCAAGTAAAATATAAAAGGCAATGACCTTAAATTTAGTCTTAGCCATATGAATTATCTGGGTGGGATATTACTATTCAAAATTTGAATTATTTAAGAAACCATCAGGCAATGTTGTGAATTAGATCAAACCCTTATGATTCCTGAATTTGAAGCCAGGTATTATTCCTTTGTAACCTTTATAAGCATCACGCCATGAGGCAAAACGTTTGCTTCGTATGATTTGTCGAAAGAGCCTATGTCCTTTTGACGCCATACATCGCGAACTGTTTGTTTTCCCGAAAGGCCGGCCTTTACCCAGTCGATTGAGATTTTCATTTCAGTCTTGTCAAGGTTAAACAAGCCGATGGCTTTACTGCCATCTTCCATTTCTTTAACCCAAACCTCGTAAAGCGGGGTTTTGATTACAGGAACTGCTGATTTGCCCAAAGGATCCTGGTCAATATCAATCACTTCATCGTTGGTTAAAAGGTTGAGTGTGAAATCGTCGAGGCGGGTCAGGTCGCAACCTATCAGCATGGGTGCAGATAACAATGCCCACAAACTGATATGTGTGTATTGTTCGCTGGCAGTTAAGCGTGTGGGATGCAATTTTGGTCCCCAGCCAACCCAGCCAACCACCAGCATATCGGGATCGTTCCAGTTGCCGGGTTTTGCATACGGCGCAGCAACTGACTGATAAAACCCGATATTTTTCAAACTTTGCCAGGTATCTTCAATATCACCTGTGGTACGCCAGAGCTGTCCGCCAACGCTGCCGCCCCATTTCCATACATCGCCCATTCCGTATTGACACAAGCTGTGAACAATGTCGCGATTTTGTTTTTGCAGGCACTGGCTCATCAAAATATAGGGTTTCTTTTGCTCATCAAGATTGTTCTGATCGGGGCAAACCTCGGAATATGAGCACCAGTCGTATTTCAAATAATCGACACCCCATTTGGCGTATGTTTGTGCATCCTGTAACTCGTGCTGGTAGCTGCCCAGGTACCCGCCGCAGGTGCGTGGACCGGGCGAGCTGTAAATGCCGAAACGCAGACCTTTGCTGTGCACATAATCGGCTGTAGCTTTCATATCAGGGAACTTTTCATTGGTAAGTATTTCACCGTTTTTTGCCCTGGCAGGAGCTTCCCAGCCATCATCAATATTTACGTAGGTGTATCCGTGGTCAGCAAGTCCACTGCTGATAAACACATCAGCCGAAGCTTTTACCTTATCATTATCTACAGCCAATCCCCATACATTCCAGCTATTCCAGCCCATTGGAGGGGTAAGGGCAAGTTTGTCACCCACCATAATCCGAAAATCGCGCTTTGCCTCGCCTTTGGCGTTTTTAGCTTTCAATACAACCTTGTATTCACCGGCTTTGCTTACTTTGCCTGAAATTATTCCTGTGGCAGGATCAAGCGATAAACCTTCAGGCAGATTTTCAACTGCAAAAGTCATCGGACGAATCCCGTTGGCAGGAATCCGGAATATAAACGGGGAACCGGGGCGAACGCCAAAAACCCTGGCACCATTTATCCGGGGCGTTTCACCAGGTTTTGGTGTTAAGATATATGGAAAATCCTGAGACTGAACAAATTTGTTTTTCCCTTTTGATTCATTAAAGGTGTAGGTTCCAACCATCCTGGCATCGGTTAGATTTGCAAAATCAAAACGTATGGAATCGGAAGCACCCTTTTGAAGGTTGATATCCCAGCTTTTTTTAAGGTAATTTTTACCGGTAGCAATATCATCAATACTAACTTCAAATTTTCCGGCTATTGTTGCAAATCCGCTTTTATTGTGAATAAATATTGTTTTCGCATTTTTCCCACCATTCACTTGCAGCCCTGATGCTACATCATCAATAACCAGGTAATCTTTTAAGTCGCGGAGTGCGACATACATATTTGGTACATAAAACCCTCCGCCGCCGCCATGATCGTGAACGCGGACGGCAATTGTATTTTGTTTGCCCCATAAAATACGACTGTCGTTGGCCGGGATAATATATAAGCGTCTCTTTGCATAGCCCATTGGATCAGTTTCAAATTTTGAGGTATCACCTTCTTTTACCAAAGCACCATTCTTTCCCAGCAGAAAGCCGTTCAGGTATGTTTCTTCAGTATCGTCAACCTTTCCCAGATCAATCTGGAGCGAATCCTTAAAGAATGCCTGCGAAAGCATTTCGTTTGGCAGGTCGAAACTTTTACGATACCACGCATAACCATCATATCCCGGGTATCCTTGTGTTTCCCATATCTCGCCGGATACAAGGGTATCCCAGGCGGCATCATTGTACTCAGGTTTTGCCCAGTTGAGGCTGTCGCCGGTTTTAAATTTCCAGTCGGAAAGGTAAATTATTTCAGGAATGAGCTGCATGTTACAGGAGCACAATGTTAGCAATGTAAAGAGCAGGATTGATGTGTGGCTTTTCATTTTATCATTTTATTTAATTATTATCAAAAGAAGATTTATAAACACTACCTTAATGCGATTTTCATTATGCCCCGCCCTTCGAAATCAGCCCAGGTAAGGCCTTCTGCACTGGTAAGCGTTAACAGAACAGGTGTTCCGTTTTCATCCGTAATCTGAAGCTTTTTGCTTAATCCGCGGAAGCAAACTGTGTTTTTCCCATATGCCTGCATTTTAAAACTTCCTTTGTTGGCCGAAAGCAAGCGCAAGGTTGACGAAACCAGCACATTCTGGAGCTTAGCTTTTCCTGACATTAAAACCTCAACGGAATTGTCACCTTTTTTCAGGATATCTTCCGGGATCTGAAAGGTTCCTTTAAGTTCTTTGCCGTTTACCAGGAGTTTTTCAATTTTTCCTTCGCCTATATAAGTAAAATCGATGAGTGAACCCCGGAATTCATAGTTTTCTAACTTATCGAGATATTTGGTAGCTCTTGCAGCAATGCCAAACGGCATGCGGCGCACGCCCAGGTTGGTAACAGCCGAAAACCAGGGTGCCGACGAGTAAACCAACGGCCTGACATCGTGAAATGGGTCGCCGTCTTCCACATCTACAATTTCGGGAATGGTGTAAGGCATAGGCAGGTATTTGCCCGGACGGACACTTTGTGGCACCAGGTAATCAAGGGCAGCCATAATACTGTCTTCGTTAAAAAGATCGTTGTCCATGCTGGTTAATATGGCATTATAACCACAAAGGAACATGCCTTTGGGATCAGTCCGCAAGGTTTTATAAAGCGCATGCTGAACCTCAATATTTTTCTTGTGAAGATCAACTTTAAACGGTGGTAGCGACAGTGCCCACTGATAATCAGTTAAGTCCATGCCAAAGGGTTCAGCGGTTACCGAACGGCCATCCGTGGTTATAAGCTGGCCATACGAAGGCAGCGCATCGCTGTAGTCGTACATTGGCTTCATATGCTCTTCAATATTTTTAGCTTTTCGGGCATATTCTTCGGCTTTGGCTCCGGTTGTCATAGCCGAAAGCATCCAGTAGCAGGAAGCATTGATGGAATTAATATAAATATCGTATGATTTTACAATGGAATCGCCTTTGTAGTCAGAATTATAAAAATTGGATGGTGCACCTATGGCATTATCGTATCCCCAGTCGCGGCTCTTAACCAAGGAAGATTCGCAATAATAATACCGGTAAAACAGGTTTTTTTCCTTATCATAGCAATAGCGCTCGAGCCATTCCATGGCAGCTTTCAGGTTCTGAAGATAGATGCCTTTGGTAAACATATCGTCGCCGGTTTGTGTCCAGTATAAAAATGCAGGCCACATGGCATAAAACAACCCGTCTTCCTCAAACTTATTGATAACA
Organism: Bacteroidales bacterium UBA4417; assembly: GCA_002389705.1. Classification (GTDB taxonomy): domain Bacteria; phylum Bacteroidota; class Bacteroidia; order Bacteroidales; family UBA4417; genus UBA4417. The sequence goes on along the minus strand of DGQJ01000213.1, from coordinate 31,313 downwards.
GGTGACATCAGTTGCCCATAGAATATGCCTTTCGGATATTCAAGGCTTGTGGTCGGGTTTTGAATCTGCATATCCGCCTGCCATTTTGCAGGATTCGTCCAACCCGACATGCAGATATGGGAAGTATTCATGCCACCATCACGAATCCAAAGGAGGTAATAGATATATTGGTTAGTGGAGCGCATTACGCCTTTTTCGTCCTGCATATTGAGTGCAATACGCTTGTTTATATCCAGCAGTTTCTGCATTTCGGGACGGTTGCGCAGGGTAAACTTGCCAAAATTTAGTGCCTGGGCAATTTTCATTTCATTGTCGGCAAGAATTTTTTCGATTGGAGTGCCGGCAACTTCTCCGGTAAATTTAGCAACCTGTTCCTGTTTCAATTCAGCACCAATAGCCAGAAGCTGTCCGGCTGCCAATTCGGCACGTGCATAAACGCTACGGCCATCATCGAGCCTGAACTGATGACGGAATTTCCCTTTACCGGCACCGATAACAGCAGCGAAATCGAAAGTTTTACCACGTTCGGAATATTCAACCACGAATTTATTGTCTCTTTGCTCCATGAGCTTGGCCATTCTGCCACTCTTGATGTCGATAACATCGGCTTTTTCGAACCAGATCAGGATGACCGGTTTGTCGAATACGGTAGCAAAATGCACTTTCTGATTTTTAAAGTTCAACACACTATGGTTGGGATCGTAATCGCACCCGATGAAATCGCTAAAGGAAATGTTTGTCAGCGTGATACGTTCAAAAACGTTGCAATGGTCGTCGCGGTTCGAGAAATTGCGGTCGCTTCCATCCATTGATTTACCAGCCTGCGGCGAAATCCAAATTTGAATCGCACTGCGGTCAATACAATACTCGAACCTCAGACCCATCCGGTTTTGAAGAAGAATAAACTTTTCCGGGTATTTAACACCGAATTGTGAAGCATTCATCGCCAGAGTCGATTGCTGCATATCGCTATTTTCCTTCGAGGTCCATTTGTCATTTACCGGTTCGGCATTTGTTTGCGCTTTTAACCCAGAGGAAATAATTATCGTCAGGAAGGCAATGTAACTGATTTTATAGAATTTCATAAGCTTGATTTTTGAAGAAACTTTTGATTTTTTGTATGCTGTTTTTAAAGTAGAAAGTGAGGCATAAGTAAATAAGCACTGAAAAGGTTGTAAATACAGCATTAACCAGAAATCACAAAACTTCATTTGGCAGTTCACCGGTGTAGTGTTATGATATCTCAATACTATTACCGGCTTCAATAGTTTGCATAGCATCAAAGCATATAATAATGCTTTCCATATCGTGTGTAACCGTTGCATTTACTACTGATCTGCCAATAATAACCCTTGGCGAAGATGATTTAAACATGGATTTAGCTAGTTGCAATTTCTGCAGGCTTAGTCTACCGCTTCGGACTTCGATATTGTATTTGCCTTTATTGCAGCTAAAATGGGCAGTTGCGCCGTTAACCGCAAACAGAATCTTGTATTCTTTGTCCTGGATTTTTGGTGCAAAACCCAGTTTATCCTGGTTGATAGTGAGGCCTAAACAGGCGTTCAGTATTGTCCAGGCACTCATGGCGCGGTAATAATGCCCGCCGCATTCCTGGTGGTTCCAGTATAAACCTGCACGGCGGTAACGGCTTTCGACCGATTTAACCACTTTTAAAGCCTCTTCCATTAACCCTTCGTAAATCAAAAACGAAGCAAATGCAAGTTCAACACCTGTCCAGGGCGTGTTTGCCTGATCGACCCAGCACGACCATGGGATATCATGCAGGAATTTATCATCGGGCCATGTGCAGTTGCGTAAACCGGTGTCGGGAGTAAACGACATGGACATGATATTTTTCAAGGCTGTTTTAATATTTTCTTTGTCGGTAAAATATCCCAAACCACTCATATTCGATACCCATTGCCCGATTAGCTGATCTGTCAGGCAGCCTTCATCCTTTGCAGGAACATCAACTTCTACCTCAGCACCGGTGCCATCCTTGGTTTTATACTTTGTTTGGTCGGTGTGGTATAGCCGGTAGTAACTTCCGTTCCAAATTTTATCGCCCAGCATTTTTTTCCCATTCTCCAAAATGGAGGTGTATTGTTTTTCGGTTTCTTTCTCATTCATCACTTTGGCACCTTCGATGCACATGCTAAGTGCACAAAGCCATTGCGTGTGTATGTACGAAGCCAGACCGTACATCGGGAAGTTATCATAACTGCACATAATGCCGCTCATATCCGGCATCTGATCATTATTAAGATCGCGGCTGAGCATGTAATCCATAGCTTTTTTTACCGAAGGCCACATTTCTTGCAAATAAGCACGATCATTGGTCCACATAAAATCGCGAAGTACCAGTATGGCATATTGCATGGCAACATCAAGCCGCTCTGTAACGTCGGGGGCATTAGCCGCATCGCGTGTAAAGTCCTTGACATACGAATGCGCCACCATGCCATCGGGTTGCTGCAGGTCGCGGTGTACGCGCATGCTTTCCTTCTGCAATTCAGGAAACAAGGAAACTATGAGTTGTGTGGCGTACATGCTTACATCAATAGTATTTATGCCGCAACAGGAATCATCGCAATTCATACCTTCAAGTATACCGAACTCACCTTTTTTCGTAAGCCAGGCGCTGGTAATAAAGGTATTGAACTGTCCGTTCACCTGGTTCAGAATTTCGGGTTCGAGGGTCGACGCAAAAAGGTCCTCGACAAATTGCAGGGATCGCTTATGCAGGCTATCGAAATTGCTTATGACATATTCAGCAACTTCTTCGGAATTTTTAAAGAAATTGGAATAATAATTTCCTTCTATTCTAGTATGTTCTGAATTATAAAGATTGGGAAAGTTCCACGTATAAACCATTTTATGCTCAAAACCTTCGTCATGTTTCAGGTTGCGAGTAACAGCCAATGAGGAAAACGAACGTTCGCCTCCATTCACTTTTCCCAACCTGTGGCTGAAATAATTCCTGCCGCCTTTTTCGGGAACCGGGTTGGTTGTGTCGATATTCGGAAGTTCAGCATTGCGAAGCAAATCCTCGTAATGTGGATGTGTATGCTCCCACCCTATACGCCAGGTTGTGTTACCGGCCAGCGATGCCAGGGATTGTGTGCCATAACTGCTTTCAGTTTCAGCAATTCCTGATATACCCGAATTATTAAGCACAAAGCCGGATTTTTGCCTGAGTTCGCTGGTATATAATTTCTCAGTAAAATCGTAGCCAACGCCGTTGCGATAATTTGCTACCAGGGTTACGGTTACCGGTTTGTTAATTTTCGATTTCACATTAAAATCGAACATCATGGCTGGTAGGGCCGAATTTTTAACATCACCGGGAATAAACGGGCTGAACACTTCCATTTCAACATCCACAGGCATCTGCGAATCGATGAACTTCATTTTTACAAACGGGAAGCGAACCTCGGTTTCAATTTTTTCGACACTGGTAAGCCAGGGATAAATATAAACAGCATTGTAATTAGTAATAGAAGCTACTTCTACCCCATTATCGAGAGCCAGCAACTTCAATCGGGGTTCTTCTCCTTCAACCTGGTAACGAATTACGAAAAAAAGCATTGAATCGGGCGTAAAATTACACACCTTGCCCGTTCCCCTTGGCCGGTTATTAAAAATCTGCCAGCTGTAAAAAATTCCATCGGCTCTCAGTTCGGCCGACCCGGTTCCTATGCCACCGATAGCTATACCATTCCTGACTTTCTGAGAATTAAAAAAACTGTCAACTGGTGTTTTACCGTCATGAGATATCGGTTTTATACATTCATCACGTTTTCCGGGATCTGAGAAAGCAACCAAGGGAATTGTTCCGGTTACTGCCACAGCTGAACCGGCACCTATTGTTAAGCCTTTTACAAATTTTCTTCTGTTCATTTAGATTATTGACATTTATTTGTTTCAAATTGTGTTTCAGTTTGCCAAAGACTTAATGCTATGGAGCATACTGTGGCATTAAAACCTGTTGCTTGAAATACGATATGAATTGGTCAAGTTTCATTAAAACGGCTGTTTTATAAAAGCAGATTTTTTAATGCCATTGAAGTGTTGGTTTATGCGACTGTAATTACCAGGCGGTGATTGCCCGAAAAGTACTGACGGGAAAAGGATCAACAGGATAAAAGACGTGAAGTATTTCATATTTTAATCCCATGGCGCTACTTAATTACTATCTCATCTGTCATCATTCCTGCCGGTTGCTGTTTCATTTCCCGCCACCAGACCGGGAACCCGTTGTTTTTCCCAAATATCCGAAGGTACCGTACCTCATCTTTATTGATCGTACATTCAAATTCTTTGAGAAGAATCAGCCAACGAACCGGGTCTGAGATAAAATCTTCCTCATATACCTTTTCAAAACTTTTGCCATCAGCCGAAACTTCAACCACCACTTTTGAAGGTGCAAACTTTTTGTTGTTCCAATCCTCCATAAACCGAAGCGTACAGGTATTAACCCGTTGGGCTGTTGTAAATTCGATTATGGCATTAAAATCTTCACCGGGAGCCAGCGGCAGCCACTTATTTGTTAAAACTCCCATCAAGCCAAAGTCTCCGTCAACTAACACAAATGGATTATTTGTTGTATCCGGGTGATGTTCCAGTTTAATGTTCTTAATCGGTACAAAAACTAATTCTTCCTGAACTTTGCTGAACACGCAGTAATACCCCGGCAGAAAAGCTTTGGCCGTGATTTTGGTTGTACTGTTTATGGTAAATGGCTTGGTATATATTGCCGACGTTACGCTGGGTTCTGAGCCATCAAGTGTATAACGGATCTGGGCATTAGTATTTTTGTGGGAAATATGAACGGCAACAGGTTTATTGAAAAATGTTGGACTCGAAGTAATGGTAGGTTCATCCATTACTTTAAGTTCATTGTAACCGTTTGAAAGACCGGTTTTTTTTATTGTAAAAGCAGGAGTTGTCAAAAGATTAGCTGGCTTTATCCGGAACGTAAACACCGAATTTGAAGCCATGAGCAGGTATTTTTTACGATAGCCTTCACCGCAGGTAGCAGTTCCGAGTGCCTGTTGTTTATAATCTATATTTAGTGTTATATAATCTGTTTTCGCCAGCTCATTTATATGCCTTGCGTTGCTTATATTACTGTCGGCGTAGCGGTAAGCACTGAAGTTGAACAAGGTATCGGCATCAATAAACAATCCGGAATTTGCAGTGTCGGTAAGGGTTACCCACCTGATGTTGCTTCTGTTTCCGCTTTCGGAAGGCACCAAATAATTATGCCACAATGCATCCACTTTTTCTGAGTACAAATCGACCCAACCACAGGCATTCCTGTCGGGGTAGGTCTCTTTTCCAAATCCAAACCACGATGCTTTACCAAGGCTGTTATTTACATAAAACTGCCATCCGATTCTGGGCAAAGGCATATTTGCTTGTTTCGGAAAAATGCGGGAACTTACCTCTATGTCTCCTTTTCCGGTAACCCGATAAACCACAAGCAATTTAAATAAGGATGCTCCGCTTTTCGCATTCACATGCATGGTTTGTATAATTTGAAACACATTTTCGCCGGACCTTGAAAGTGTAACACCTTCCACTATTGTGCTGGCAGAATCAAGGCCCAGCAAACGCCATGCTTTAGCTCCATGAAAATCGCGCTTGTCATTCTCGGTGGGATTGCGCCAGAAGTTTATTTTTGCAGGTGCATGTAACAACTCTTTGCTATTAAAAACTATTGAACTAAAGGATCCCGACTTTTTATCAAAACGATAAAAAAAATCTTTACCAGCAAAATCAATAATATCAGCTGCATCAGTAGCTGTCAATGCATCCTTATATGCTGTTTCATTATCTGATTTAACAGGGATCGGAAGCCTAAACTGTTCTTCTATTATTACATAACCTTTTTTCTCCAAGGGTTTATCTTCTTTTAATCTGAATGAAATATTCAGAAAATATTCGGTGTTGGGCTTGATTTCGGGCCATGTAAAAGGAATTTCAATTTCAGATGTTTCGAAGGGCTCGATATTCAAATTTTGCAATGTTCCGCGCTGCAGTATCTTACCATTACTGGTGATGGTCCATTCATATTCCAACTCCGACAAATTTGTGAAACTATACAGGTTTTTTATTGAAACAATTCCTTTTTCAATTTCTTTTGCTTTGATCATTGCAGGTTGATATACTTTTTTGATCTCCCAGCATTCAGGCTCAGGAGTGCGGTCGGGCAAAACCAATCCGTCGCATACAAAACTATCGTCGTTGGGAAAATCGTTAAAGTCGCCTCCGTATGCCCAAAAGCTGTTTCCTTTTAAATCTTTTTTACGCAAACCCTGATCTACCCAATCCCATACAAAAGCCCCCTGTACATTTGGCAACGCGTAGAATGTATCCCAGTAATCTTTCAACCCGCCACAACTGTTGCCCATGGCGTGTAAATATTCACAAAGAATTATGAGGCGATCGGGGTATTTGCTGCTGATTTTCTGCACTTCCTCAGGACTGGAGTACATATTGGCAATGATATCAAATCCTGAAACATCGGTCATATTCCGGTCTTCGTAATGCACCAGCCTTGATGGGTCGGCTTTGCGAATATGAGCAGCCAGCGTGTCAAAGTTCTGGCCCATTCCACATTCATTTCCCATACTCCACACTATTACCGACGGATGATTTTTATCGCGGTTCACCATGGCCATGCCACGTTCCAGAAATGCGTTTCTCCATTCAGGCAAATTGCATAAGGTATTTTTTATGGCATGATGTTCAATATTTGCTTCATCCCAAACATAGATACCCAACTCATCGCAGAGTTCGTACCAGTCGGGATGGTTAGGATAATGCGAGGTTCTGACGGCATTGATATTGAATTTTTTCATCAGCAAAACATCTTGCTTCATCAAATCGCGGCTTAATGTGCGTCCGTTATCCGCATCAAATTCGTGCCTGTTGGTTCCTTTAACATAAATCAGCCTTCCATTTACCAGCAACTGGTTTCCCTTGAGCTCAACCTTGCGAAACCCTATTTTTGCGGCTACAGATTGGTTTTTGCCCTCTTTGGCAGCCGATGTGATGGTTAGTTTGTAGAGATGCGGTGTTTCAGCATTCCATTTATCAGGATTTATTATTTTCTTCTCACAGACATATAACGCGTCAGTTCCAGCTGGGATTTTTTCAATATTTACAAGCGTTTCGGTGAATACTATTCTTCCATGCCTGTCGTATAAATTCACGAGTAATGATGGGGGCATAGTTTTTTGAGGTGAGTTGTTGCGAACCCAAACCTTTACTTTGAGAGTCGCATCTGCATAATGCTGATCCAAATCAGTAAGCACGCTAAAATCGCGAATATATACAGCCGGAGTTTTAACTAAGTACACCTCTCTGAAGATACCGCTTAGCCGCCAGTAATCCTGGTCTTCGAGGTAGCTTCCATCGCTGTATTTTATCACCTGCACGGCTAACAAATTGGTACCCTCGACCAGGTATTTTGTAATATTAAATTCGGCGGGAGTAAAAGCATCTTCGTGAAATCCAACTTTACTGCCATTTACCCAGATATAAAAAGCACTTTGCACACCTGCAAAATGAATAAATACCTGTTCGCCTTTATTCCTGTTATGAACAGTAAAAGTTGTTCGGTATGAGCTTACCGGGTTGTAGTGCTGCGTAATAAACGGAGGAGTAGCCTGAAACGGGTAAGTTATGTTGGTATAATGTGGAAAACCATAACCTTTGGTTTCAACATTCGATGGAACAATTATTTCTTTCCATCCTGAATCATCGAAAGCCGGGCTTTCGAACCCGTCGGGCTTACTCTTTACATTATCCACCCAATTGAATTTCCATGTTCCATTCAGCGATTGATAATTTGCAGACACGGATTTATCAAATTTCAGCGCATCTGTCTCTGTTTGGTAAGGGACAAATGTGGCATGAGTTGGCTCGCAGTTTACTTGATTTACCTGCGGGTTTTCCCATTCGTTTTGAGCAAAAACCGTAAAAGTAAAAAGCAAAAAGAATCCGGTCAGAAGTTGATTTCGATAAAAGGATTTTCTCATTAAAAATTGAACTGTCATTTTGTTATCAGGCCAGAAATTATAGTTGCTGAAATATCGGTCTGATCAATATGGTTGTACAAAAAGGCTGCATAAAATCAGGAATTGTGCTCTATTNNGAATCGCGCAGTGGCGCACCGGTTAAAGCGTTGAAGTTTTCGGCAAATCCGCTTTTTGCACAAAGATCACAGAATTTAATGGCAATGCTTTTTGCCAGGCCGTTCTCCCCCATCTGCCTGAGGCCATCTACCAAAAGATATGTTGTAGGTGCCCATATCGGACCTCTCCAATAGCCATCTGCTTCATACAGCAAGCTGGTTGGACTTTCGCTTGCCAGTCCGAAAAAGGTAATATTCCCGTTTTCTGATTTTAAATCAGCCAATACAACAGTACGGATCGCTTCCGGCAACCTGTTTCCCAGTACTAATGGCATGAATCGCATCAGGCTCTGGCTTTCGTTGGGGTGACTTTTGTCGATGGTACGCTTGCTCACAAACCGTTTTCCATCCCAGAAATAGCTGATCATGTCGGTGATCAGTTTGTCAGATTTGCTTTTCCACGCCAGCGATTCTTTATTCTTCCCAAGTTTTTTGGCAAGGTCCGAAAGGCATTCCATCTGCAAAGCCAGGAATGCACACAAATCGGCACTCTCCACCGAATAGCCGTTGTCGAAATAAGTGCTGTTGTCGCATCCCGAGTCGTTGCCATGGTTGTATTGTGGAAACCCGTTTTTGTCATCGTCCATGTACAAAAACCAGAACTGTGTCCACTTTTCAAGTGCTGCGTAACATTGCTGCTGTTGGGCTTTTGACAGTTTCAATCCTTTTGATTGCAGCTTTTGCAAGGCCCAGCCATGAATCGGTTGTTTTACGAATCCCCAGGTTACATTGTGGTCTATCATAATGTCGGGCACGGCTCCCTGTGTATCCAGGAAATCGAAAGGCAGCATAAACTGGTCGTAGGCTAATTTCGGGTCAGAAACCGATGCCAGAGCATTCAAACAGTGGTCCCAGCTCCAGGCAGCACGCATATTCACCTTCGACATAAGCATAGTATTTCGTTTCAGGAAACCTTTTGGCGCCACAACACTCGACCAGTTTACATAACTAGCATCGTATCGTGTTTGCTCATATGGTTTTGATACAGAGGGAACAATTTGCAGAAATGATGAAAAGGATTTCGCGTTTTCACCAATGCACATATCAAAGGATTGGGTAAAATCAACCGGTTTTATTCCGGTTGTATATTGCTGTATAGCGACTTCAAACTGGCCATCAGCTTCAGGCGCAAAATCCAGCACCATATGTAACTTGTCGCGATCACCTCTTTCGAGTGTCTGAATTCCGTCAACATTCATTTTCCCCGAAAGTGTCCTGATGAAATAATGTGCATATCCACCCATTTGGGCGCGAATCGATTTTTCGTTGACAGGAATAAAATAACTGTTGTTATCCTTTATAGTTTGTGTGAGCCTTAGTACAATTCCATTGCCTCTGAAACGTATAACATCGGTTCCCTGAAATGTTAATTCCAGCGTTGCATTATCAAGGGTTTTCAGCGTGAGTTTTTCGGGCGTAAATGTTGTGGTATAAGTTACTGGTAATCCATTTTTAAGTATTTCTATTCTGAAATTGCCATTCCATTGCCATAGCCTGTTGCCGGATATGTCCCTTAAAAACAGGCTTTCAATGCCCTTGTATTCAGTGTTGGAAATGGCCATATAGGAACCAAATCTGCTGAATGCACTCTCTGATAAATCCAGGTGCACTGTTTGGGCCTGATTTACAAAGGATATAAAGAAAAATGAACAAAAGAGTAAGACTCTCTTTATACCAGAAGCTTTGTATGGTTTTCGCATGTACTTTACAGAGAATGATTAAGCTTAAAGCAGAATGAGCTGCAGGTGGCTGGCTTATAACCATTTGAATTGAAATAAGCCAGATATTACCAGTACGAAATTAGAATATATAAATCAACCTGACTTGTACCTAGGTTCAGGATACTTGACTCTATGTTATTGTGTTGAAATAGTGCGTTTTGTATATTCAATTATTCTTTAGGGCAGTTCATATTATTCAATAATTTATTTTCAGGATAAAATGCTTAAATGAATAAAAATTAATAAGATAAAAAATACGTTACCTTTTTTAATCAAATAGTTATAAAAATTGGATGGTTTATTAACGCATTTTGCGAAATCCTTCAACTTTTACATTCCACTTGCCATTTTTTGGGAAATCTGGAGCATACGTATCCGGGCTACCGTCCCAACCGCCAGCCATCATTGCTATTGCCGATAGCAGGCCACCATTTCCCGGAAAGTAAACCCAGGAATTATATCTCAACGTATTGAAAGAAAAATGTTCGCCATTATGCATAAGCATGTCAATCGCTGTTTCGGGTTTATTTAATCTTGCTGCTATCATAGCAAAAACAGGATAGTCCCAGCCCCATGTACGGTCAAAATTCCATGTTTTGAGCACTTCAGAATAGGTTTTTCGCAAAATTGCAGTGTCAACGCCATCGCCTGGTAACATGCCATAGGTTGCAATTAACATCGGGTGCTCATAATTATACCTGGTCCACATATCCGTAATGCCTTCATAAGTAACATATTTGTTATCGTTTATGGGCAGCGGGGCTAAATTTTCCAGCACTGAATTCCAAGCAGTCGAATCGGGCATTTGCATCCGTTTACGCCATTCTATAGCAGTTCGCAAACCATACCGCCAATACGACAATTCAAAAGCCGGGTTTTTTGTTATCGTGTGGTCGGTGTTTTCGGAGGCTATAAATAGCGGTGGATCGAGGTTATAAGTTCCGGTTATACTGTCTAAAACAGGATAGGAAGCCAAGAAATCGGCAGTAGCAAAAACAACATTTTTCCATTTTTCGAGCGTTTGCTATGTGGGGTGTTGCCTGTAATCAAGTTCGGCAGAATAGATAGGGTGAGGTTGCTGCCAGATCAGGAAAGCGTGGATTAAGAAAGGCCATTCACGGTCGATGTTCCCTGTCGATTTGGGCCAGCGTGCACCCTGGTATCCTTGTTTTTTGCTCTTTCGATTGAAGTCGGTAAAAATTTCTGATATACTTTCAGCATTTCGTCAAGTTCGTCCCAGCGGTTCCACAAAGCAAAATGAACACCATGCCACCAAAGCATTTCAAAATGAAATTTCCCATACCAGTTGTTTTTTAGCAGTCCCAACTCCGGCGGTGGCAACGAACCTGAATTATTAACTTTCATGTGATATTGAGACAAAACAATTCTTCGTTCCAGTTCAAACGCTCTTTCGTCGGTACATTCCGAAAAATCGATAGCAGCTCCTGAAAGCCAGTACTTTTCCCAGCCCCGGGCACTTGCATTAAAAACATTTTCGGGCTTGCCTGTACCTGTTTTGGAATCCTGTGAAAAGGTAAAAGTGAAATTTGATAAATTGTTTGCTGGTATGATCAGAAATTTATGGGGATTTTTCGCGGAGCCGGCTTGTTCGTATTTTATTTTGCTATCAGATGTAACAGTTACAAAATAACTAAAGTCGTCCATTTTACGCTGAACAAGCAAATTCCCTTTATTATTTATCACGACAGTTGTATGTTTTTCGATACTGGTATAATCTCCGACAAAATCGGCACCTTGCCGGTCATCAGCATAGGGGAATTCCATGGCTATCTTCAACTGTTTTTATGAAATTAACTGCGAGTTAATTTCAATTCCTATTATTTCAATTTGCGGATGGCAGGCGGTTTTTACCACTACCTGGCAATGATCAAACACGAATGAGCTGGTTATGATGCCAGTCCACAGATCCAGACTTTGGGTAGAATTTTCAATTTCCGAGACATCAGCCAATGAACCATCTTTATGTGTGAGATATAGCCCAATTCTACCAAGATTTACCGGATGAGGATTAGCGGCAAGCCATTCCGACAATTCAGGCTGTTCAGGATTATCAACTTCGAACTCCACAGGTCTTCCGTTTATTTCAAATATTTTCCCCTTAAAGTCGCCGGGCTTAAACCCTTTGGGAAGAGGCATGCTATGCCAGGTCCAATGAGCCATGGTGTTATGTGGATTAAACGTTTGCATTCCGGTAATATCCACATTATAAGCAAACTCTCCATTCCCGACCTGCATCGATTTTTGGGGATTATTCTGATGAATAGTAACGTTGTGCCTTTAAACAACCGCTTTCCTATCGATTTGTCCGGCTTTACCGGATGAAACCAGGGCAAAAAATATTGTTATCAAAAAATAGGGAGTCTTTTTGTGCACAGCATATTCTATATTTAGATTTAGATATATTTTTTGTTAACTTTTAATCAACCAAAGGATATAACCTGGTAGTTAATCGCCTTCAATTACCAGTTTAGTTTTTTCCGATATTGTAACATTGTTGGCGAAATCAACCGCCGAAATTGTAAGTTCATATTCCTGTCCTTTTTTCAAACCGGTTATTACAAATGAGTTGCCCTGCACCAGTGCAATACATTGCTTTTCCTTGCCACCACATTCCGATCGGCGCCAGTTCACCTTTTGATTATTCAACATTACATTGTAACCGGCAATGTATTTATTGTCGGTAGACGGTGTCCACGATATGGTTGCTGTGCTGTCGGTAAGGTTTGTTACTTTGGTATTAGCAACAAAATCTGGCTTTTGGTGGTCGCCCAGACTCAGGTAAGCTTTGAACCATTTTTCGGCCATTACTTTTTGACCAAGAGTATTCGGGTGTGCCCAATCCAATGTCATGGCACCCGGTGCTTCGGGACAGTTTACCCAGCCCGAGGCCATATCGACCGGCACTATTAGCATTTTAGGATATTTTGATTTAAATTCTGCAATTATAGGTTCAACCGAATGGTTTACAAAGCGAACCCAGGGAGTATTGAGTTTAGCCAGAAATATAATGATTTTGGGATTTCGCAAATGAAGTTCTTCCAGTATTTGTTTCAGGTAAGTGATGGTTTGTAATGAATCGTTATGGCTATCGTTGGTGCCAATATGAATAAAGGCAACATCGGGTACATCAAATTTCTGCAGCCGATCACCAAAAGGTTCATAGTTAATGCTGTCGTGAGTGAATCCGCCAAGCAGAAATTTCTTTGTTTGTATTCCATAATAAGCCTCATGATCAGTGTCAAAAATATGTCCGGTATATTGAGATTCAGGAGTTTTGACTCTTTTCGCCCTGTTTTCGTGAAACCAGATTGGGTTGCTGCCTACCATATCGACTTTAATACCTGCTGAATCAAATTTTTCCCACAGCCAGAAACGATAACTGAGTTGAGTTATACTATCATTCTCAACTTTACCTTGCGTAATAGAGTCGCCTAAACAAAGAACTTTCATCATGCGAGGCTGGCAGGATGCGAGGATCAGGAGAATGAGCAAACTCAATACTTGTTTTGTCATGATATTAAACTTTTAGAATTCAGGGGAAAAGCTACTGCAGTATAAATATTTATTCATTCACCAGCCCTTTGTCGCCATGCATTAGTTTATTGGTAGAATATACGGTAATGCTTAAGCCGGGAATTTTATCTTCTAGTTTTTTACCTTTTATCTCCTGAAGCGGATTAATCTGAATATCATTCAGGTTCCGCTGGTTGTATGAAAATCGATATGCATACCAGGTTTCATAGTTTCCTTTTCCTTGTATTGAAATAGCTGCATTGAAAGTTTCCTGTTTATCGTTCACTACCACAATGGTGGCATGTGTTTTTCCCGGGCTTATATAAGCTGACACATGAAGTGCATTGATTGAATCTTCAGCATAATAATTTGTGATTTCACTTTTTACCACCGACGATTTGCGATAGATAAAACGTGTAAGCATTCCATATCCAAAAAAGGTGTTTTCCTTAGGCAGGTATTTTTCAGGATCGAGAAGCTTCATCGTTTTTCGGTCGAAAGTTTCAATAAAACTCCACTGCCCGTCGAGGTTGTTGCGGTTAAGCAGGCTCCACCGGCTGAAACCGTCCACTCCCAGGTTACTGTAACGCACGGCAAACTCCACATCTTTCAATACCGCGGCATGCATCGAAGGGCCGCGGTCGTCGCGGGTAAGCCCAAACTGCATGGTTCCGTGTTCGGAAAAGAAAAAGGGTTTGTTGTTGTCGTGAGCCATTTTAACGGCGGTTTTGACACGTTCAGTAAACAGCTTCAGTGTAGGATTCCAGTCTTTATTTTCGCGGTTTTCCCACCAATCGTTGATGGTCATGTATTCGTGGTAAGTGAATGCATCAACAAGGTTAGTAAATTTCGATTGGCTGTCCTTGACTTCCCAGAAGTAAAACATTGCTTCGGGGCCGGTCAGCAAAACAGGTATTTTTTCTTTTTGTATTTTATTACGTAACAAAGTGAGGGCAGGAATAATGGATTGTGAGGTTCGTCCATCAGCCTCCTTCCACCACGACCAGCCATGGTGCGGCTCGTTGGCAATACCCAGGTATTGGATGCAGGTATATTTTTTGTCAATAAGCAAATGTTTCAGCAACGCAATAATTCCATCCGACCAGGCTTCAATATTGGAAGGACCGCTTTTAATAATTCCCACTGCATCCGATTGCTGTTTATGATGCGCTAACCATTTAACATTCGGGTACATTTCCTGAAGCTGAACCGTAACGCCGTTTTTCCCAAAATAATCTAGGTATTTATACAATACCATCATTTCCCGGTTATCGAACGAATACTTTCCTTTTTCGGGTTCAAACATGCGGTGCTCCACATTCAATCGGGTATAGTCCATCCCAAGCCAGTCCATGTATGAATAAATTTTTGCCCAGGCTTTTTCATCGCTTGCCTCAGGAGTTGCGCCCCATGCACTTCCGCCCCAGGAGCGATAACCGCCGTTATTATCCGTTACCACCGGCACCGAATCAAGCATGGCAAAAGTGTTAGCCCCAAAACCTGCGGACATTGAATTTACAACCGAATCGGTCTGAACGGTTATAACAATCTGAGTTCTTGCTATAAATGACAAAAGACTGAATGCCGATACTGCAAGAAATAATTTAGAATTGAATTTCATTACGCTTATTTTTGATTATCAAATATCCCAACCAATTTTACTACACCGTAATACGAACTATTCATCCAGGTTTGGTTAAAGTTGCCATTGTTGTCCAGGGCTTTATCAGTACCCGGAGTTGAACCGATAAAATTATCACGCCTGGCGATTCCTGTTGGATGGTCGTCATCGCAGTAGGCAGCAGCAAGCCCCATTATTTTTCCTTCAAACAGTTCATCACGAT
This sequence comes from Bacteroidales bacterium UBA4417, assembly GCA_002389705.1. Lineage (GTDB taxonomy): Bacteria > Bacteroidota > Bacteroidia > Bacteroidales > UBA4417 > UBA4417. The sequence continues at coordinate 16,011 of DGQJ01000213.1, read as the reverse complement.
CTTCTTCCGAAGGTTGTTGCGGGTTGTAACTATCCTTAAACACTTTAAGCGAAAACTCATAGGTATAAACATTTCCACTTTTGCGGAAGGCAAAATCAGGAAGATGGTCGGCATAATTTTCAATTTGTTTGTGGTCCCAATCCGTTCCAGAAAGGTCTTCAACCGTTTTGAGATGAGTAACGGCGCCATCTGCAGGAGCATTGGCATTTATGTGATAGGTAAAAGCATTCTCTCCGTTTAACCCCCAGCAGACCGGTTTTTTCGCATCATCACAAACTCCGTCAAAAACATGTAAGCCTCCCGAATAATCAGGATCGATAAATATTTCAAAAATATCGTAGTCAGAATAATTTGCATTCTTCTGGCTGTAAACATACCCATCGCGAAAAACATCATCCTTTATTTCGGCAATAAAATAGAGCAGGTTTGTTTTTGCAGACCAAAGTACTTTATACCGGCCCGAGAAATCGCTTTGCTCAACTGTTCCTTTCCAGGGTATCCAAACCTGGTCAATGTTTATCCAATCCGCCTTTTGCCAGGCAGAATCATCTGCTAAGCCATCAATTTTTGGTGCTTCAGTAATTTGATTAATGCGAAGCGTATCGGGTTGCACGGCAAATAAAGGTGTTCCAGAAAACATTGCGAATACTAAAATTAACAGAAGGATTTTTACATAGAAATCCATGGGTTCGCAAATTAATTCAATTGATTTGTTTCGGTATTACTTTGGAAATTGATGAGCATTACGCTAATATTTTATCACCACATCCTGTATCTGAGGTAATGAAAGATTAAAATCCACATAGTCTGATCCTTCAATTTTCGACATTGTAAATTCCACCGGCTTATTATTTATAGTCACCGATTTAACCGTTTTTACATTTTCGGGAAGCAAAACATGGGCATCAATGTTTTTCCCGCTACCGGTAACTGACATTTTAATTTCATTTTCTTTACGGTTGTTTTTGTATTGATAAGACACATATCTGTTTGAAGCAGCAAGATTTACAGTAACATTCACAGAATCAATGCCGGCTGAAGTCCATCGTGGTGAAAGTTTGGCATTTTCAAAAGCCAGACCCGTATTTTTCACTCCTGCCAGTCCTTCGACCAAAGCCGACATTCCATTAGCTGCGGCCCAGTTATCGGGACCGCCATACGATTCGCCTTTAGGTTTTATATATAGGGGCTTGTCGGCCAGGCTTATTGCCAGAACAGCATAAATTCCGCCTTCGAGTGGGGCATTGAAACGCAGTTTTGCAATCTTTTTGGTTGGATCTGGATTGTCGATAGCCGTCCAGCAAACGCCCACCTCGGTACTTTTCAGGTTTGGGCCGCACCAGGCAACACCTGCCCTGTCTGTCTTCAGACTCGGAAACCACCAGTTTGTAACATCCTCTTCTTTGTGAATGTATTTCGATTTATAAGTTCCGTCGGTGTAAATAAAAGTGATACCACCTGCAACTATTGACTGGTTTATATCGGACGATGAATGTAGCAGGTAAACTGCACCGGCCATATCATTAACAGGCACTTCAAGCTGCTGCGGATATCCCGGCATGGTCGACACCGCCAGTACAGATTTGCGCTGATTTTCTTCGGGATTTATTATCCGGAAATTAATATTGTTAAAAACCTGGTTCCCCACCGGGATGTTGCGCAGATCGTTTCCTGTATTGTTTTTTACATTCATCCAGGTAAAAGCATCTTTTCCACCCTGGTCGAAAATATCCATATTGGCTTGTTTCGAAATATCCACAGTCCTGAAAACAGGAGCAGCCGGTGGTGGAGGAATAGAACCTGTATAGGAAAAATAAATTTTGTTGTTGTATTTTTTGCCTAATTCGAGCAAGCGGTTCAAAATATCAGAACCATAGGCTTCATACCCGTTTTCGTAAGCGCCTTTTGCCAGTTCGCCAATGGCATGTCCGGCAACACCACCATTCATATATTGCCATTTTTCACCATGTGGTCCAAATCCTTTTTCGAATGGAGGATAGATCGCATACCATTCACCGGGAGAACCAGCTGGTAAAGTGTTTTTCAGATTTAAATATGTTTTGATAATGGCAACATTCATTTCGTGGGGCAATCCACGATTAATGGAATACATATTTCCCTGGGCGATCTGCGATTTTTCATCCACACCCAGGTTGCGTTTCACCGCAGGATCTTCGTCGATAAAATGGGTGAAAAAATTCCCGTTCCACGAAAGAGTGTTAAGATTTTTCATAATTTGTTCACCGCGTTTGCGATAAACAGAAGCTTTTGCTGGCTCTCCGGCAAAATCGTACATTTCGGCAAGTTGGTTACAAGCTTCAAAATATCCTGTGTTATCGCCAAAAAATACACCGTATTTGGTTTTACCCGGAACTATAACCATGGTTGGGCTAATCGATGCCTCAGGAGTGTACTCATCTTCTACCTGGAAGTCCCACGAATCAATGCAATACGGGCGCTTCAGTAATTGAAACCGCTTGGACCAGCGGATGGAATCATTGTAGCAATAATCAAGTGCCAGTGCTGCCGAAGCTATCGTTTTTTTCATCCATTCGTTGTCGCCGCTGGCTCTCCAGTGTTTGTAGAACATGTTTACATAGTTATAATCCGAATGATTATCAACAGGCTGCCGAACAAACCATGAGTCCTTATCATTTTTAAAAAAGCCAATAGGGTCATAGGCTGTTTCATAATATTTAAAACCGTCATGACCATCACGCACAAAACTCCATATCATTCCGTCTTTACGTTGCACTTCCCTCAACAAATCGGTATATTCATTTCCAAAAGGAAGAAAATACTGGATACCATTCATTACATTGCTATTATCCAGGTCCCAGGAAACATACATTTTATATATCTTATTATTCCACTTCACTTCTTCATATCCTTTGCCGCCTGCCTCAAACATGCCTTTATACAGGATATCAAAAAGTTCGGAGTATTTTCCTCCACCATGAATGGACGTTGGCGCCTGGAGGTTAAAAGTTGCAGTAGCTAAGATTTTGCCTTTTTTGTCGGTAACTGTTATTTTGTGCGTTCCGGCAGCACCACCGGCTTTAAAAACAACGAGTTTTGATGTTTTTGAGTTAAAATAGGCTTTGTTTTCAGCATCGGTTACCGTCAAAAAACCATCAGCTGAACAATAAGCTGTTACTTCATCAAACGGATGAATAACTTTAGAAGGTCGAAGGACCAAAACTTCATGATCTGACTGACCAAAAGCAGCAATGGTCATTACTAGTAATAAAGAAAGCAGAACGACTACAATGTTTTTCATTTTATTAGGTTTTACAGATTAATCAATACTGACTGGCCATTTGAATATTTCAGTTTCAGCACATCACTTTTGTCAAGCGTTTTCCATACAAATCCGTCACGGCCTTCCTTGTCCGTCTGACTTAATGATTTTCCTGAAACCGTGACCGATTTTGGTTCTGAAGACAGCCGTAACACTACTTCGGATTGGTTGTCGAATGTTGTGATTGAAATCCTGTTGGTTTCGTACTTAATTTTCTGAACAGTTGATGTAGATTTTAGTAAGTGATTTCCGACCGGAACCCATTCAGGAAATGCGGCGATCCCTTCCATAAAATGACGGATATAATCGGTATAACCATCCGAAAACCATATCTCGGATCCCCAGCTGTGCCCGGTTTGAACTACTCCATCAGGTTCAGCCATGTAGATAGCGTGATTAAAATTTCCGAAAGCCTCTTCTTTAAACCATTCATCACCAGTACGTTCGTACCACAAAGCGCAGATGGAGGCGTAGCGTGCAGTATGGCTACCCATGGGCTGATAACAACCTGTTTGTTCATTAATTGCAGTCATACCAGGTTCGCTGAAGGTATTTTTTACCCAACAGATTAATGCAGGAACCGTGGTTGTAATGTTGGCATCGCGTTGGGGATGTTTTATTAAATAGCGTGCAAATTCCATCGGGCTGTTATTTACTCTATTCAGGTTGATGGGATCAATGCGAATATCTTCAAAATAGCCTTTCCAAATCGAAGTTTTAACATGGCCTTCGGATGTGTAAAGCCAATACCAAACGATGTCAGAAGCATTTTGATAGGCTGCAACCTTTTCGGCAGGTAACTTTTCACGATCTTTTATACGAAGCAATTCGTCAATGAGTCTTAAATTTTCAACCACATGAGAGGTGTATTCTTCAATTACCTCGCCTGTTTCAGCTTTTACTCTGAATGGCCATGGAGAGGTGATTTCCAATTTCGGCCAATAAATTCCCTTATTATCATTTTTCCCTTTACGCACATGTTTTGCCAGGGCATCGGCACATTGAATTGCGGCCTCCAGGTATTTTTTTTCATTGGTTATCTGATAGAACTTTAAATAATGAATTCCCATTTCACCAATTTTATCTACTTCAAGCGCATACGATCCATCACCACGTCCTATGTTTACTTCAGTAACTGCCGTATCAAATTTAGAAGCTCCATCGTAAACAATTTTTCCGGCTTCCGAACTGGCATACTGAACCGAAGCCCATTCCCAGTTGGCAGGAGTTGTTCCATACTTTAACTGGTGGTCGAGGCCTTTGCGGGCTATATCGAGCATGGATTCGTCGCCGCTGTAATTCCGCCAGTCGAAGGCAAGGCTTTGAACCATTCCGGCATTTACTACAATAGTGTAATGAGGCCAGCTGGAACCCAAAAACCCGCCTTTCCCTTCGCGGTACATGGAGCAATAGGTAATATACAAAGGAAGGTTGTTGTCCTTGCTGTCGGGGCAGTTTTTCAAAAAATTAACCGCCAGTTCCACAACTTTTACATACCTGGCACCGGGCTTTTGGGGCTCGTAGCGCGAAAGCAGTTTCCCGTTTTTATCAAGGATGACCCTTGCCCCACACATGCTATCAACTTTGTATTGGGCAAACGCGGCATAATGAGAAATTAAAAAAATGAGAACTATTATATTTTTATTCATTTTCAGGTCTGTTAAAGCTTAAAATCTATTGTTTGGTCTGATTAATTTTTTCCAGTGAAAAATTCAAGTTCGGTTATTTTACAGCAACAAAGTTCCAGTTACCCGGAGTAGCGCTAAACTGAATAAAACCATCGGTTACCCCGATATAATCTATGTTCTTTACTTTACCGGTATATTTTCCTTTTCGCCATACCTCTTCCCCCCTGAACTTTAATTGAAGAAAACCCTGCATCCGCCACTCCGATAACCGCAGTGGTTCCCTGGGGCACAGAAACAGAAAAGTCAAATTTGTTGGTTCTGTTTATAAATGCACTCTTTATTTCGCCTTTAACCGAAAGCATTGTTGCCGTCGCCTGCTCAACAGAAGCTGGATGGGGCATGTTTTCGAATTTTGAATTTCCGGAGTCAATGGGAGCAATACCACACAGATATTGCGAAAGAATTGTTAATGCTCCCCCACTCCACGCATGGTTTGTTGTTCCACCGCCAAATCCCTTTTCTTTAATGCCCCAACCTTCGAACATGGTTGTATACTCAGGGTTGTTCACCATATCACCAAATTCTTTTTTCATGCGCTGTATGGCATAATCTCCATATCCCATCTGAAACAAAGCTTCGAGCACATATTTTTCCATATAAGGACTTGCATGTTCTTCATTTTTGAACACTTCGAAAAGTGCCGGGTATTTGTCACTTCCTGCTATGCCTGCAACAACAGCCAGCGCCAGGCTGCGGTCATCGGTTTTGCCCTTATAATCCGGATGCCGGTATTCCTTTCCCGTCCAGAAATTCTGATTAAACCCGACTTTAACCTTACCCATTAGTTGCCTGTATTCATTTGCGTCACCAGATTTTTGAAGAACATCGGCCATATTTGCAGCTCCTTTTAATGCCATGTAATACAAGGCATTATAAAATAATTCCAGGTCTTTATTATCACCCCAGGTCCATCCGCCATGACGAAATATTACAGTACCATTTGGATTTAGTTTCCAGAGATTCAGGTATTTTCTTACTCCTCCGTACAGATCGGCTATGGTTTGTTAATCAGCAGTGTTTATATAGTAATTCCAGAATCCGTAGTAACCAATGCTACTAAGCATCTGGCACGGTAATTCATTATTCCAGTTAGCCGAGGGAACAGGCAAAAACAAAGTGCTGTCCTCACGTTGCCAACCAATAAGCTCATACATACCCTTGCGAAAAAGCAAATGACTTTTAGTACACAATGCATAAAATGCTTCTCCTCCTTCATTTACCTCATCGCCCCACCACTGGGCACATTCCCGATCGGGGCAATCCATGTAATTATCGCGCATAGTTACATAAAGCGTGCGTTTCGATTTCTCCCAAATCCGGTTCAGAAAATCGTCGGAACTGGTAAAGTTTCCCGCAAATTCGGTATCGAAACCGGTTTCGCGAAACTTTAAATCAAGCAAAATAACTCCTTTGGGAATGAGATATCTTACCTTATTCCCGTTCATCCAGCCGTAACTTTCGTATTCCTGTATCCCTTTCCGCGTTATATATTCAGCCCTTATATTGGGCTCACTGCCGCCATAAAAATTATCCGTACGAATTTCAATTAGCTGATCTTCAGTAGCATCTACTTTTAAAAATGGCGTTATCTGTAAATTATCCGGAAGTACACACAGAATGGTATCGCCCGTACTTTCGGAAGGGAATTTCAACCGGGAGGTATAAGGCAATAATCCGGAGTTTTTCCATTGAGGAATGGGCCCGAGAATAAGATTATTCCACGGCGAAACCGGCGGAATGCCCAGTTCGCGGGCATTTTGCCATGAGCTTGCATCAAAATTCATATCCTGCCAGAAACCTATATCGCGTCGTGCATAAAACTGTATGCTTGACTCCGGTAACCTGAAATTTGGAACTGGGAAAGCACAGGTTTCAAAAGCAGGGTGCTGTTTTACTTTCCACGAACTATTACTTACAATTTCCGAACCCGGAACGATACATTCAAACAAGAGATCTGCTTTGCCACTGCTGTTATGCGAAAAGCCGCCCTTGCCAAAATAGCAGGTCAGAACAGAAATTGAATTATGCCCTTTTTCAAGAAATCCGGCAATTCTAACCTCATCGTAATAGGTATCAGTTGGGTTGGGACCTCGTTTAAGTCCTCCTTCGAAAATAACAGGTTTGCCATTTATCCAGAGCCAGTATTTGCTGTCGGCAGCAATTTTCGCGATAGCCTTTACAGGAACATCTGTAATGGTAAAATCATTACGAAAACAGAACCATGAGTTGGTAGCATTATCCGAGTTAGGATCGATTATCCAGTTTGCGTGCCACTGCTTCTGAGCGTGAATTACCAGTAGCACCATAAGAAAGAAGCATAACAATACAATGATTCTAAACCGGCTCTTTCTCGCTCGTAAATTTATTGCGTGTACCCAACTAAACTTCTTAACGGGTTTGCCCATGGCAATTATATCTTTTTTCATTTCGATTATTTGGAAAATGAGTGCCGAAGATTCTACATTTTAAAGCGGACAGGCAGGTTCCTCTGATCCATCAGGTATCCACATGTTACACACAACCGGTTCGCCTATTTGTTTTCCCATTTCAGCAGCAATTTTGCGGCATCGCTTAACATGATCGACCTCAAATTTTCGGTTTCATTTTTACTCGAAAGCGTAAAGCCATCACCATCAAAGGGATGCGAGAAACAGGTAAGATTAAAGTCGATTCCCAGGTTAAGATTTTTTGTCCAGTCGTTCCAGCTCTGAAAATGTTGAATTTCAATCTGGTTGAGGCCAGCCTTTTCATTTTGAAAATCACCATAGATGGCAAGCAGATTAATACGCAATCTGCCAGTCACCAACGAAAGCACTTTTTCAATATCCTGTCTCAGATGAGCAATGGTTATGGCTTTACCGGGAATATTTCCGGTAACCTGAATTCCTCCACCACCCAATTCTGAGTCGGGGGGGCCAAACCCGTCTACATCATCGGTATGCCAGCTGCCCAAACTGATTTTTAACCGTTCCAGCTGCTCAATTGCTTTATCTATAATTACACCAATATTTGCAAATTGCTCTTTTGCAATAGCATATGATTGATGATTCAGTTTACTTTTATTCATGATACATGGCCTGGCATTATCTATCTGATTGAAATCATATGAATTAGTTAAGTACTACGACAAAAGTTGACAGTATCAGCAGGGCGATTCCACCCGATAATATGAGCATAGTTCTTTTATTGCTTCCTTTCCATTCATGAAGTGCTATACCCCATATGTTGCTGATGGCAATATTTAGCGCCATTAAAATACTCCAGCCAAAAATTGCCATAGCGGGCGGCAGTTTGCTTGATCCCATACCATAGAACTGGAATTGCAGAAACCATAAAAGACCTGCCAGGAAAGAGAAAGAAACATTGTTTATTACTTTGGGACAGGCCGATGAAAAATAATCTCTGTATGTTTTATTTTTAAAATTTAGCCGCACACAGTAAACAAAGTTGGTAATAAAACCACCTAACAAAATGTAAATAAGGGTTACGTTTTTAAGGTACAACGGATCTGTTCCATGTTGTTGAGCTATCACCTCAATGGGGCGGCCAGCCTGGAAACCAAAATTAAAACTGGCACTCATAGCACCTGCCAGTATTGCAACCAACAAGCCTTTCTTTAATGCGAATTCCTTTACAGCTGCTTTCCGTTCATTTTCCGATAATCCTTTGTTTTTAAGTGATGCCGCGTAACCGATAATGATAATACCAGCCAGGCATAAAGCTACCCCAAGCAAAGTCAGTAATCCGGCTGCAGAGCCAAAAAGATCGGTACCGGCAACAACTGGTGGAATCAGAGTTCCAAAAGCAGCACAAAGACCTAAAGCGATACTTTGCCCAAGAGCCACACCTAGAAACCTGATGCTCAATCCAAAGGTTAATCCGCCAATACCCCAAAGCAATCCAAAAAACATGGTAAGCAGCAACGTGTGACCTGGAGTTTCACTAATAATCGCCTGTAATTCACCGGCCGGAATGGTGAGCCGGGCAAATATCCATGGTGCGATTAACCAGGCAGCAACTCCTTGTGTTAACCAGTATGATTCCCATGCCCAATCTTTTACTCTCTTAAAAGGAATGTAAAAGCTGGCAGCACATATACTCCCCAGAGAAATCAGAATGATGCCAATAAATGAATTCATGATAAAGAGATTAGAAATGGTTTAANNTTCTTTGTATTTAGCCATCCGAGCCAAAGCTTTAAATTGTTGGTCCATGAGCCAATATGATCATTGTTGATTCCCAGCCCGAAACCATGCCCGCCTTCGGATAAAATATGCAATTCAGCGGGTATGTTTTTCTTTCGCATGGCTTTATACATGAGCAGTGTATTTTCAACCGGAACTCCGTCATCATTGTCAGCATGCACAAAAAAAGCCGGAGGGGTATCATCCGTTACCTGCATCTCATTTGAATAATAGTTCAACATCGCTTTACCCGGGTTTTTGCCAAGTAAAGCTTCGTGAGAACCTTTATGTGAACTTGAATCAACAAACGAAATTACAGGATACATCAGAATCATAAAATCCGGTCGGCAGCTTAGTCTTTCGATAGAATCGGCAGAAGTTTTATTCCCGTAATCGAAATGAGTTCCGAGGGTTGAGGCCAGGTGACCTCCTGCTGAAAATCCCATGATTCCGATTTTATCCGGATCAATGTTCCACGCTTTGGCATTGTAACGAACCAGGCGCATCGCCCGTTGGGCATCCATAAGGGGAGCTTTGTGAGGTTCAATGCAGTTGCCATAAACAGGTAGCCGGTATTTCAGAACAATGGCAGCTACACCAATCGAATTCAGGTATTTGGCTATATCTGTTCCTTCAAGGTCGTAGGCTAGTACCCAATATCCGCCACCCGGACATACTATCACAGCCTGCCCTGTTGCAAAGCGTTTGCTTGGCAGGTATACTGCAATATCAGGAGTTTGTACATTACTGATGAGAATGATATCTTTTTTCTCAAGCTTTTCCTGGGCTCCGGTGTATTTTGAGTTTGGAATTTCATGCGAATAAAGTGGCAATCTGTAATCCTGCCCGTAAGAAGTTATAAATTGAGCCAACAAAAATGCCAGCAGAAATCTTCGTGAATTCTTCATGATTAAAGATTTTTATCTTTTTGATATTTAGTACTATTTACTTATTGATTCAGGACATTTGCTTTTTTCTCATTTACAACTTTTGGCGAATAAAGCAACGTATAGTCCGAGTTATATTCCGGATGCCCTTCAACCTCCAAAACCAGTTTAAATCGATCGGCATCCCAGGCCGGCAACTTATATCGTAAAGTCGGTCCCGGGATGTTGGTATTTGCGGCTGAAGTCCCATATTCCCACACGAGGAGCTTAAATTGAGTTGTACCGGCAACCAGTTTTACTGTAATTTTACCACTACCAGCCTGAACAGGTAAATCGTTCAGTATCCATAAGTCAGCTGAGAATTCTTCGCCTTCGGTATATTTGATTTTTTTAATACATGCCGATGCCAGGAAGGGACGACATGCATTTTTAACCGCATAAAAACCTGGTTTGGGAATACTTGGCCAATTAACCAGGCTGTTATTAGCGGCTGTTGGCCAGGGTTCGTTAAAGCACCAGTTCAGGGCCATGGAACAATATGGTTTCTGCCGGCGGGCTTCCTCGAAGATACATTTATAACCTTCGCTCTGCAATAGCTGGCTGTTTGCTACCAGTTCTTCAATATTTTTTGCTTCACCAAAATAAAATTTCAGTACATCGGGCATCAGCCAGGTGTCACCTACCCAGGCGTTAAAGGCATGGTGGCTTTCCCACGATGTTCCGGGCTTTGGCGGCCATAATTCAGATTCAGGGATAATATTTTTCAACACTTCAACTGATGAAAGTGAAGGAACTCCAAACTCTGTATAAGCTGAATTGTGAGATTTGGGCATCCATTGAAAAACCTCCTCATTGGTTTCCCAGAAACGGAAAACATAATTTCCATGCCCCATTCCCATAAGCGGTGAGGTGGGTAGAAATGGAGTATTCGGATCGAGGCGATAGCATTGGCTATTGAGTAATCGCAACGCCAGCGATTGATCTGTCATCTTGCTCCACGCATTAAACAATTCGTTGCCTCCGCACCACAAAGCAAGCGACGGATGCACTTTCAGCCGTTTTATTATCGACTCCGACTCCTGTTCAAGAATTTTCAGGTAATGGGGTGTGCCTTCGTAATTGTTGCATGCCAGCGGGAATTCCTGCCATACCAGGATTCCTTTTTCATCGCAAAGATTATAAAAGGCATCTTTGTTTATGATACCGCCACCCCAGACACGCAAAATATTAAAGTTTGCATCTATGGCCTTGTCAATTAATTCGTTATATCGAGCATCGGTTATAATTCCGGGAAAAATTTCGGGATTTACCCAGTTGGTTCCTTTGGCAAATATTTTACGTCCGTTTATTTCTATCTGTATGGGTGGAATGCTCCTTGTTTTGGGAAAAACTTTAGGATAGTCCCATCCACCCTCGTTCGTAACCAACTCAACTTTCCGAAAACCAATATTTGAATTTTTCTGATCGATAAGCTTACCGGTGGCATCCTTTAATTTAAAATCCATGCTGTATAAATAAGGTATTCCCTGATCATGCGGCCACCAAAGCATAACCTGATTCATTTCACCCTGCAGTTCAATGTCATTTGACATAAAACTGCCTTCTTTATGCAAAACCGATTTCCCTTTTGCATCAATTATTTCCCATTCGTATAGACAATTCTGGAGATTTGCACCTTTAATGGTGCAAGAGAGACCAGCACTTTTCAACTCCTTATCCAGTGAATAATTCAGGTTCAGATCAGTAATTTCTGACTTATTCAGTATTGCCAGGCCGGTTTCGTCCCAAATGCCAACAGGCACAAGGCGCGGATGCCAATCCCAGCCATAACTAACCGCCGGTTTCACGCTTTGAGCTGCCTGCGAACGGTCAGCTGGTTCTTTGTACAGTTTCGGGATCGGGTATATTTTAACAAGTAATTCGTTGTTGTCTTTCAGCTTTGCAGTAAGATCAAGTTTAACTGCGGAAAACATACCTTCCTGGTAAAACAACTTTTCGCCATTGAGCCAGATTTCAAATTCATAATCAATCCCTTTCGAAAAAAAGAAGCAATTTTGATTCTCACCCACTTTTGGTTTTGCAAAAGAAGTACGGTAGGTGAAAAACTGGTCTTCCATCCAAAGGTAATCCTTCCAGTTTTCGGCATAGTACCAGGTTCCGTATTTCAAGGCTTTAGCAACATCGAGCTGAACGGCTCCAGGTACAGTAGCCGGATACCATATGGCGGGCGCATCAGTGGGTTTTGAAGCGAAACCGATTTCCCAGTTTAACGGGCTGATTTCCGGAATACCTGATTTCTGAGCCATGGCAACTATGCTGTTCATTAGAATTAGTATGAGAAGGCTGTACTTATATTGTTTTTTCATGGCTACGGATTTAAGAGCAAAAACCGATGGACAAAAGTTGCTATGAATCTTTATTTGCTATTCTTATTGTAATAGTCCAGGCACCAGATGTAAACACCGGCACTCCATCCTAAAAACTCATTGGCATTGTATTCCAGGTCATTTATTCCGCCGGTTACCACATCGTATTTTTCGTAAACAAAACCAGGCGACCGTTTTTTGGTAAGTGTATCGTTTACTTTGTATGTTCCGGGATTTGGTTCGATGTAATTTTTAGTAACAACATCAAGGTATTTGCCGCAAACTCTCAAGGCTTCTTCTATAAATCCATAGTTATGCAATGCCTGCGCTGTAAGCTGATACATAGGTGGCCATCCTGCCGGATAATCCCATTGGTAAAGAACCGGCTGTTGTGTTTTTTCGCAAACGGTAATGCCATATTTATGCTCAAATAGATGGAGGTTCTTCACCGTTTTCTCAGCCTGATCTTTGGTTGCAATGCCTGTTACCATTGGATACATACAGGCCACACTTGCTACGGGCGAGAACTTCTTATTTACAAAATCATAATCCATGAACAAGCCTCTTTCTTCATTCCAGCAGTATTTGTTGATCAGCATCTTCCGTTTTTCGGCCAATGACTTCCAATCCGGTTCACTGCTCAACGACAATTCCGAAACCATCCAGTCGAAAAGCATTTCGTATTTATAAAGGTTCGAGTTGAGTTCAACCGGAATAAAATCGGCACACCGGTTTTCGAAGCGGGGATTGAAATCCATCCCGCTTTCAGCTTCAGCAGCATAATGACCTGCAATTCTTAGCTTTTCGTTTTGTGATATTGAATCAGGATGTTTTTGTAAAAGACCTCTTTCAAAGCACGAAGCATACAATTCCGATAACGCCTTTTCAGAAGCATGATGATAAAAGCGTTGCAAGCCTGGAATCGCTGTATTATGGTTTTCAATGGCATTGCGGCTGGTATCGGTCCAGAAATGATATTCCTTCTTCAATATATAATATGCATTTGTCAACCATTGTTTATCGTGGTTTTTAGCATATACATCATATACAATCTGGGCTAAGAAAGGGGTTTGGGAGCGGTTCATCCCCCAGTTCATATTAGCATTGGGAACAAAACCAAGTGTATCCACTTCCCATAAAAGGTCATCTGCCACATTACGGGCATATATGCTTAAAGAATCAATCAACAATAATCCCTTGTTGGTAAAATAGTTATCCCAATAGAATAATAACGGATTGCCTTTTGCGATCGACATAAAAGGTTTCGGGGGAACAATGCCGATCTTTTTTAACCATAAGGCTCCCGAACTGTCGACCCTGGAAGTATGCCAGTTTTTATGAATAAAGGACTCTACATCATTCCATTTGTCTCTATATTCAGGCATATACTCCCTTTGACTTTTACAAGCTCCTAAGGCCAGTAAAATAAAAATTGTCAAAATCCATGTTAACTTAGAATTCCTCAACCAGCTTTCAAGTTTAAATTTCATCTGCTATTAATTTGTTTTTCTAGAGGTCAGAAGGAATTATTCGCATCTTGCTTAATTCCAAAGGTGCTCATGAGCTAAAGGTTCGTCATAATATCATTCTCGGTTGGTGAGAAAATTTACTCATGGCTATTTCATATTATGTTTTTTTTGATAGATTGATCTCATTCAGGATTTTAGAGATAATGGCCGGATACAGCCACACTCTTAAAAATTAACCATGCAATGTTTCCTGATCAACTTATACCATTATCCCATTATCACTTCCACCTCATTATTCTCCTGCAACAGACCGAAAGTCAAGATATTTCCATCCAGAATATTCTTGTTCAGCCGAATACTTTTCACTCCTTTCTGAACCCCATCCGGATTTAGAACCGTGATATTTAATTCCTTATTCCGGAAGCGGCGGGTAGCATCAAATCCTTTCCAGGATGAGGGAATGCACGGATCAATCCGTAAACCGTCAACTACGGGCTGAATTCCTAAAATGTACTGTGCTGCTGCAACAAACGACCAGGTAGCCGAACCGCTTAACCATGGAACCCTTGAATTACCGTAATGCGGACTCGATTTACTGTGGGTCGACTGGCAATATACATAAGGTTCTATCTGCCTTATCTCAGCTTTGGTATTGTATGCTGATGACATATATCGCCTGAAATAATCGTATGCCCTATTACCATTTCCACACATGGCTTCGGCTATTACAGCCCAGCCCTGGGTATGCATGAATATGCCGCCATTTTCTTTCATTCCGGTATTGAACAAGGCTGCACGAACGATATTGTAATCCGTATCGGTGTAAGGCGGATCGCAAAGCATAATTCCGTAATCAGTAGCCAGGTGTTCACCCATTTTATGCAGTGCAGCATGTTTTTGTGTATCATTGGCAGCCCCGCTGATTATTGCCCATACCTGTGGATTCATAAAAATCTGACCTTCCTGACTTTCTTTCGATCCAAATTTGAACCCATCGGAACGATAACCACGTAAAAACCATTCGCCATCCCAGGCATATTTCTGAATATTGTCATCCAGTTTTATCAAAAGCGGTTGCGCCCAGGCTTCTTCAGTTTTATTGCCCAGCAACTGGCAAACCTCTATGTAGGTTTTAAGCGCGAATCGAAGTTGCATGGCAACAAAAGTTGTCTCGCCATCGTGGCCAAATCGCAGGCAGTCGTTCCAATCGGCAAGCAAACCGCAAGGCAGACCATGTTTACCTGAACGATCGAGATTGAACTGTATGGCATGGCGCATGTGACCCAAAACTGTATCTTCGCCCTGATCGGCATAGGGTAATATTTTGTGATAAAAGCCAACATTGCCAGTTTCATTTACAAAGGCAGGTATGGCGTTGAATAACCACAGGCAATCGTCCGAGCGGTATTGCGATTCGTTTGGTGCAGTTTCCTTTCCGGGTGTATGTGTTATTTTGTTTACAACCGGCATGGCGCCACCTGTCGAGGCCTGACCTGTGATCATGAGTTCCAGGCGTTTCCCAGCTTCATCAGGGATAGAGTGCATTACACCCAATAAATCCTGAACGCTGTCGCGATAGCCTAATCCATCGCGATCGTTGGCAGTATAAACCAAACTGGCTGCCCTGCTCCAGGCAAAAGTTATCAGGCAGTTGTATGGACTCCACATATTTAGCATACTGTCGAATTCCGGATCCGGTGTTTTTACGGTCAATCCATCAATACGATCGTGCCAGTGATTTACTAATTTGTCAAATTCAGCGTCGATAGCCGAAATGTTCCCATATTGAGCTACTACAGCTTTACCTTCAACTTCAGCTTTTCCAACACCCATCAGGATAAAAAAATCTTTGCTTTCGCCCGGCTGAAGTAGGGTGTCAATTTGCAATACACCGCACATATTATCACCGGCGGCTTTAAAGTTTGAGCAGATTCCTCTTTCAACAGTTTCAGGATTGGCATAGGTGCGATAACTGCCTAAAAAGCGATCCAGGTCGGTTTCGTAACCTGCAATATCGCCGCCTATAAAAGCCAGGAATGAAAACCGGCCCTGGTCTTTCTCGTTGAAATTATCAGGCATCATGGGGATATGAATATTGGTACCATGACTGATGATG
>DGQJ01000320.1 GCA_002389705.1 Bacteroidales bacterium UBA4417 | reverse complement strand
TAATTGTTGAGGATATTGAACAGGCTTTCTTTAGCCATATCAGTAGTAGGGCGCACCGGTAATCCTTCCGGCGGACGAAGTACGCGGCCCTTATGACTTCCGGAAATTATTCGCATATCGGTATATTTAACAAGGTGAAGTAATTGTGTCTAGGCATTGTGGCAAACACCTGGTCGAACATAAGTCCATCAGGATCTTCAATAAAATTGAGTGAACCACAGTACATTTTTAACTGCAGGAACAAGGTGGAATTGGCAGAAATGTCGCCCAGGAGTGTAATTTTTTCTTCTGATGGAACAAATCCAAGTTGTTCAAGCACAAAGATCACATAGTATAATACATCTGATGGTGACGCATACTTAAACGCATTGAGGTAAAGTAACCGCAAGCCCTGGATAACTGTAATTTCGAAAAAGCCCGAATGAATATTTATGAAAATCTGGCGGCTGATTAACTGCGAATGCAGGCGCAGAACACCCTTCACAAAAACGGCAGAAGCATTGCGCAACTTGGAGCCCGGGAAAATGGACGAACAGTTTTCGGCTAAATAAGCGGGTATAAGTGTGGCTGCAACCGGGCCAAGGTCGAAAACAGGCTCCACCAGAAACCTTTCATTTTCCGAAACCGAATAAGCGGCCGAAATAATTTCAAGTTCATTTCCCTGATTCATAAATGAATGAGGGGCAATGGTAATTTTAGGCGATGCAACTGCTATATCAACGCTTTGCCACAAAGTGCCTGCATATCCGGTTTTTTTCAGCTGCGCAAAATAATCGTGGCCATTTGCCAACCAGGCTCCGGGTTCAATAGGCTGAACATCGGTATGGCTCAATCTGTAGGACGATATCCTTAACACCTTCTGTGAAACCGTATGCGTTACCAGGAACGAAAAACCATCCAGGCCTAGCAGCACTGATAGCCTGCAGTTTATTCCCCGAACATCATCAAACTGGGGATCAGCCTGGTTAAAAATACATTCCAAGGGTTAAATTCATTTGCGTTTCCTAAACCTGGCTGAAGCAATTTTATGCTGCATTGTTGTTTCAGGAGTATACATATTTATTTAAAAAATCGCAAATCACCGGGCTATAAACCCGGGTCAATTGAGCTATTTGCAAATGTATGAAAATTCCCCGAATGAGCAGGTTCATATCTTAAAATTCGGGTCATCGTAACTTTCAATCCTAAAAGGAATTTAGACTACATTATATATAGCATTGATCATATACATATACTGATTACCATCATATGCAGCCCTTAACAACGGTTTCAATTCAGGGCTTAAGCCAGATGTAAAAGATTGTTTATCAGTATATCACTGAATTTTGAAACTAATATCATTGCCAAATGAAACAATACTGGCCATTTGGAATAGTTGTTGGTATCACATTAACAAAGAAGATTTGGATTAAATGCATAATAATGTATATTTGCAACTGAATCTTTAGTCGAATTATTAACGTAATCCTTTCACATCAATGAAAAAGACCCTGATCCTGGCCTTTGCCTTAACCATCGTTTCCACTTTTTCTTTCAAAAATCTGCAGGCTCAAACCAAAGAGGAAGCCGTACTAGCATTTAATTCAACGCTTGAACTTTCGAAAACCGATATGGCCGGTGCTGTTGCAAAAATGCAGGAAGTTGTTAAAATGTGTGCTGCAATTGGTAAAGAAGCCGACACGCTAAAGATGAAAGCCACTACAGTTATTCCTGTTTGGCAATACAATGTTGGGAACAACCTCAAAAATGATAAAAAATTCGACCAGGCAATGGCTGCATATGAAAAGAGCAACCAATTTGCTGTTGCCTATGGCGATGATAACATCAAGGAAAAATCGGAAAGTCAACTCGTACTTTTATATACCGGCAAAGGAAGTACTTATTACAAAGCTGATAAAGCTGACTCCGCTCTGCTCTTCCTGGATAAAGCCCTGGCGTTAAATCCTGATTACAGTAAAGCTATTTTCACCAAAGGGCAGGTTTACAAGAAAAAAGGCGATAACGCCAAAATGGTCGAAAATATGCAGCTGGCTATAACCGCTGCTACAAAAACCAATGACACTGTAATTGTTAAGGCTGCAAAAAACATGATCGGCTCCAGCCTCAACCAGGAAGGCATTGCAGCATATAACAAGAAAATGTATACAGATGCAGTAACCAAACTGAACAGCGCTTTGGAATATGGATTTAAGACTAAAGATCTGTACTATGTTCTGGCTTCGTCCAATAACAGTCTGAGAAAATATGACGATGCTATTGCTGCTGCCAATGCCGGCATGGCCCTGGATGAGCAAACCAACGAAAAACTGGCCCGCTACTATCTTGTAATTGCCCAGGCATATGAAGCTAAAAAAGATATAGGAAATGCCTGTGCAAATTATAAGAAGGCTGCTTATGGTCCAAACGCTGCCTCAGTAAATAAAAAGATCAAGGACGAGCTCAAATGCCAGTAAACGATCTTGAGATTCAGAAAGCCGGTTATGCCGGCTTTTTTTATGCCTGCACATAAGCAACTTTTAATCAGCGGTAGTTCCCGGCAAATTATTAAAATCGGGGATATCTTCAATAAAAATGTACTGTTTATTCAGATAATCGAGCCGGCAGGGATAATGTTCGAGTCCATTTGTAATCAGGAAATACTCGGCCTGGAGCAGCATGTTATACCTTGCTGCCTGGTCGAATGTTTTTTCGGTAATATCCACTTCGGGAGCTTTGCATTCGGCCAGCAACAGCGGGCTGCCGTTGCGCCTGAAAATTACCAGGTCGAAACGCCTGGGCATTTTGTTAAGCATCAGTTGCTTTTCAACCCCAATCATCGAAATCGGGTAACCCTTCACCAGGGTAACATACATAATAAGATGCTGCCTTACCCATTCCTCGGGGGTAAGGGTAACAAACTTCCGGCGCACAGGATCGAATATTTCCGGCCGTGAACCTATATTCCTGACTTTAAAGTCGAAATGAGGAAAGTTTAGCTGCTGCATTTTATTAACAATACGGGAAATCTTGCCGATATCACTGCAAAGATGGTTTAAAAATTCTAAATTTGCCACACCAACCCAATTTTGACCCACAACCTATGCGAACAAAGAAAGAAATTGTTGATAACTGGCTACCCAGGTATACCGGAACTGCACTCGAAGATTTTGGTGAATATATTCTGCTGGTAAATTTCGGGGCTTACCTGGAAACTTTTGCCAGGCTGAATAATGTTGAAATTCAGGGCAAAGACCGTTCGATGCCCAGCGCTACTGCCGGAAACATTACCATGATACGATTTGGTATGGGCAGCGCCAATGCAGCTACAGTTATGGACCTGCTGAGTGCCATAAACCCAAAGGCATGCCTGTTTCTGGGGAAATGCGGCGGACTTAAACACATAAATGCGCTTGGCGACTACATACTTCCCATAGCGGCCATTCGTGGAGAAGGTACTTCCGACGACTATTTCCCACCCGAAATTCCGGCGCTACCGGCATTTAGTCTGCAAAAAGCCATTTCGACAACCATACGCGAAATGAAGCTCGACTATTACACTGGAACTGTATATACCACCAACCGCCGGGTTTGGGAACATGACGAAGATTTTAAACAGTACCTGCAAAAGACCAGGGCCATGGGAATTGACCTTGAAACAGCCACCATTTTTATTGTTGGCTTTGCAAATTCAATACCAACCGGTGCGCTACTTCTGGTTTCGGACCAGCCAATGATATCGAGCGGTGTAAAAACTGAAAAAAGCGATAAAATAGTTACCGAAAATTACATGGAAAATCATGTAATTATCGGGATTGAATCGCTGAAACAACTGATTGAAAAACGTGTAACAGTAAAACACCTGAAATTTTAAGACTTACATCCCGAATTGATTTCCAGCTTCAGCAATGACTTCAACATATTTTCAGTTAGTAAAGGATTTTCAGAAAAAGGCATTTGTAAATATCTACCTTTTTTATGGGGAAGAGCCGTTTTATATCGACGAACTATCCGATTATCTTACAGAACATGTGCTGACCGACATTGAAAAGGAATTTAACCAGGTGGTTTTATACGGACGCGACTCGTCGGCTGCGCAGGTTATAAACAGTTGCAAGCAATTCCCAATGGTTGGCGACAGGCAACTGGTTGTGCTTCGCGAGGCGCAGGATATGGATTTGAAAAAAGAAGAAAACCTGAACCTGCTGCTTTCGTACATCAGCCGTCCACAGCCTTCAACCATACTGGTAATCTGTCATAAATACAAGGCGCCGGGCGCTAAACTACTCAAAGCGCTGGTAGCATCCGACAAAACGGTTACTGTTGAATCGAAAAGAAAGTATGAGAACGAAATGCCGGCATGGATCACCAACCAGGTGAAAAACAGCGGGTATACCATTTCGGATAAGGCCGCCAACATGTTGGTTGAATACCTGGGGACAAACCTGGAAAAAATAAACAACGAACTTGGCAAACTCTACATTAACCATCCTAAAGAAAAGGTGATCAATGAAGTGGTGATTGAAACCTACATTGGCATCAGCAAGGATTACAATATTTTTGAATTTCAGAAAGCGCTTGCAAAAAAAAATGTGGTAAAAGCAAACCAGATTGCAAACCACTTTGCCCTGAACCCGGGCGAAAACTCCCTCTTTAAAACCATCCCGATGGTATTCAACTTTTTTACCAAGGTACTGCTGATTCATTCCCTGACCGACAAATCGGATTCGGCCATCATGAGTAAAGCTAAATTATCAGCCTACACGAAACAGGATTATATTGACGCAGCCAGGAATTACAGTCCTAAGAAAGTACTTGAAATCATTGGCTGGCTTCGCGAATGCAATGTTAGGGCAATAGGTATCGATAATTATTCAACCGACCAGGGCGATTTGCTGAAAGAACTGGTTTTTAAAATTATGCACTGAGCGCTTTGGGCAGATATAAGTTGTAAGGTATAAGATGTAAGGTGTAAGGTGTGGATGAAAGGGTAAGAGAACAATAAAAATGCTGATTACCGGCAAGAAATAAAAGCAAAAAGGCGGCTTCTGGTTGAACCGCCTTTTTGCTTTATGATAATATGCGTTTATTTGATATCGAATTCGTAGGGCATCAGGGCCTGTATGCCTTGCATGCGGCTCATGCGGCTCAGGTATTTGTAATACGGGTAAGCAGCCCCGAGTTCGTTGCGAAGCGACAAACTGGCCTTATCGCCGGCAAAGGTTTCCATCAGTTGCTGGAAAGTATCTTTTTGTTCAGGAAGTTCCTGGGTGCGATAGGTTTTGAGTTTGGCAAGCCTGGCTGCTTCCTTTATCGCATCATTTAAGCCTCCGAACTCGTCGACGAGCCCGATACGTTTTGCATCAATGCCGCTCCATACGCGTCCCTGGCCAATACTGTCGACCTGGGCAACAGTCATTTTACGCCCTTCCGAAACATGGGTGGTAAAAGTGCTGTAAATGTTTTCGATATCGCGGGTAATAATTTTCTTTTCGGCATCATTCATAGGCCGTGTAACCGGGATATAATCGGCATATGGATTGGTTTTCACCTCGTCGAAAGTAATTCCCAGGTTTTTATTAAACATTTCCTTCATGTTGGGAATAATCCCGAAAACGCCTATAGATCCGGTAATGGTGTTGGGATAGGCATAAATTTTATCGGCGGCACACGAAATATAATATCCACCCGAAGCAGCCACATCGCCCATTGAAACTACAACCGGTTTGGCCTTTTTGGTCAAAACCATTTCGCGCCATATTACATCCGATGCCAGAGCGCTTCCACCCGGCGAGTTTACCCTGAGTACAACAGCTTTTACATTATCATCCAAACGGGCTTTGCGAATGGCTTTCGAAATAGTTTCGGAACCAATGGTTTCCTCGTCTCCTTCGCCACTTTTAATATCACCTGTGGCATAAATCACCGCAATCTTATCCTGCGACGAGCTGCTTTCGGATACAGGGGCTTTGGCATACTTGCCCAGTTTCATGAATTTCAGATCTTTGGCGGTTTTTACATCCAGGCGGTTTTTGAGTTCATCCAGCACCTGGTCCTTATACAACAGTTTGTCCACCATTTTCTGGCTCACCGCATCCTGCGGCGTTTGTATTTTATATTCATTGGCAATGGCATTCAGGTCATCGACCGGTATTTTACGGCTGGCCGAAATTCCTTCCAGCATATGTTTCCACATACCTGAAACAAAGGTAAGCGTCTGAATTTTATTGGGCTCGCTCATTTTATCAAGTGTAAACGGCTCAATGGCACTTTTGAATTTCCCATGGCGTATCACCTGGGCTTCAACATCAATTTTATCGAGCAGGCCTTTAAAAAACATCACCTGCCCTACCATACCTTTAAATTCCATACCACCGGCCGGGTTCAGGTAAATTTTGTCGGCAACCGAGGCCAGATAATACGATTTCTGGGTGAAAACTTCGGCATAAGCCACGATAAATTTTCCCGATTTTTTAAAGTCGATCAGCGCATTGCGTATTTCTTCAATGGTAGCCTGCCCCGAAGGTATATCCGAAAGTTCGAGGTAAATTCCTTTCACTTTGCTATCGGCGGAAGCTTTATTAATATTTTTAACAATATCATTTAAGCCCAGTTGCGACGACATATCCGGCCTGCTAAAATTAAGATGCGCTAAAGGATTATCCGATGATCGCTCGCTGATAGGCTGATCGAGCGTTAAAACAAGAATAGTTTTTTCGGGTACAACCACGGTCTCTTTGTTGCCCATGGAAACGGCAGAAACCAATATGCCGATTAAAATTAAAAATACAAGGAATCCGGCAAGCAGGAATCCCAGCATGGATGCGAATGTGAACTTAAAAAATTGTTTCATTTTATTTTGGATTAAGATTTAAATGGTATGACGGAAAAACAAATACGAAGTTACAGAATTTGTACACAGGATTTGCTTTTTAACAACCGTTAATATCAAATACATTAACAACCGTAAGCTCAAAAACACCTGTAATGTTAAAAACTTGTATCCACAAATTACTTTGTGGTTTAAACGCATATTGTACCTTTGAGCCGGCGACACGACAGATGGCAAAAATTTATTTTTCGACGGGCAGCAACCAGGGCAACAGGCTACTGTTATTGGCTGAGGCTGCAACACTGATTAACAGGCAGGTAGGCAGGGTTATGCAATATTCGCAGGTTTTTGAAACCGAGCCCTGGGGTTTTGATGCCGATACTTCATTCTTTAACCAGGTTTTGGTGGTTGATACCAACCTGGGGCCACATGAGGTTTTGGAACAAATACTGCTGATCGAACAGGCCCTGGGCAGAAAAAGGATTGGTAACGGCTACAGCAGCAGAACGATGGACATTGACATTTTGTTTTACGATGACCTTCAACTTGCGGACGAAAGGCTGGTAATTCCACACCCTGAGCTGCACAAGCGCAAATTTGTACTTTTCCCGCTGGCAGAGGTTGCTCCCGGCCTCATTCACCCTGTTACCGGAACTTCGGTTGCTGAATTGCTCAACAGCCTTCAGGATAACACGCACATTTCAGTTGCCGCTGAAACAAATGAATTTGTCCGATTATTTAAACCTTAACCTGAATTGAATTTCGGATATGACAATCCCTTATAATTATATAGCCATCGAAGGAAATATAGGCGCCGGCAAAACCACGCTTGCCACCCGGATGGCACAGCATTTCAATGCCCGTTTAATCCTCGAACAATTTGAGGATAACTCATTCCTGCCTAAGTTTTACGAAGATCCGGCGCGTTATGCTTTCCCGCTTGAATTGTCATTCCTGGCCGACAGGTTCCAGCAGTTGAAAAGCCAGGTTTCGGTTCAGGATATGTTTCACCCGGTAACCATAGCCGACTATTTCATTCTTAAATCATTGATTTTTGCAAAGAAAACACTTAATACCGAAGAATTTTCGCTGTACTCACGGTTGTTTTCTATTATCGAAAATGTACTACCCAAACCGGATTTACTGGTTTATCTGTACCTCGATATCAACAGGCTTCAATCCAATATCCGTAAACGAGGCCGTGTGTACGAACAAAAAATTGAAGATGATTACCTGCAACGCATACAGGAGGGTTACCTCGATTATATAAAACAGCAACAAGGGCTTCGTGTATTGCTTATCGATACTAATAAACTCGATTTTGTAGCACACCAGGAGCACTTCGATATCCTGGTAAACATTATCATGCAGGAATACCCGACAGGTATTCACAGGATTACACCCTGATATCGGTTCACCCGCCCTTCTTTCGGGAAGACATATATTTTTTGCAGTTAGCAGATTTATTCCGAACTTTACCCAGGTTAAATGCAATCCATGCACATGAACGTTCTCCTGTTATTTGCTGTTATCATCCTTGCAATTTCTGTTGCCATACTTCTGTTTTATTTCATCCAATCACGAAAAAAACTGGCCCTGCTTCGCAAACAGCATGAAGCCTGTTCCGAAGAAAACGAGCAATTGGTTGATGAAATTGAACGCGTAAAAGAAGAATTGCAGATCATCCGGTTTAAAGCCGGTGAATCCGACAGGCTTAAGTCAGCATTCCTGTGTAATATGTCGCACGAACTGCGTACACCACTGCATGCCATTATGGGATTTGCCGGGCTTATCGCTAACCCATCCATGCCCGAAGACGACAAGATCACCTATGCCAACATCATCAACCGTAACGTAGATTCGCTGCTGGAGATTATCAGTGATATTTTTGATATTTCGCAATTTGAAGCCGGCAATACAGGAATTGAAGTTGAAACCGTGAATGTTAATGATTTGCTGAACTCGATGCAAACCTGGATAAACCTCGAGAAAGCCAATGTAGGCAAGGAAAATATCGTTGTAAAAGTGGTAAAGGCCAACAAAGACAATAATTTCTGTATTCAAACCGATGGCTACAAATTAAAACGAGCCCTGAATCACCTGGCTTACAATGCATTGAAATATTCAGAAGATGGGTTTATTGAAATCGGATACACTTTCAGTGAGAACAATATGATTGATTTTTACGTGAAAGATGATGGTATCGGTTTTTCGAACGATA
>DGQJ01000020.1 GCA_002389705.1 Bacteroidales bacterium UBA4417 | reverse complement strand
AAATGTTTTGCAACCGTAATGATTCCTCCGGCCTGCAAAGCTTTCATGTACAACACCGATTTACGGGTAACATCATCGCGATGTTCGCCAAAAGAGCGTATGTTTATAACCGGATTGGCCGGGTTGCTGTTAATATCGGCAACCGGCGAAAAACTGATATGCACTCCCATCCGGCGCAAATGTCGCGAAACCGCCAGCCCGAAATCGCTGATCAGCTGCTCATTACGCATGGCTGCGAGTGTCATTTGCCGGGCAAATGAAATGGTTGAGTCGAGCCTCATACCCAATCCCCATTCAGCATCCATCGAAATCAGCAACGGTGTTTGAGCCTGCTGCTGGTAGTAGTTGGTTAAAATTGCCTGCCTAACAGGTCCTCCTTTGAAAAAGCAAAGCCCACCAATATTGTATTCTTTTATTAAACCTGCCAGTTGCCTGATTTCAGTCGAATCGATATCGGAATTTGCACGTAGCATAAACAGCTGCCCGATGCGTTGCTGCGTTGATAGAGAATTGTAAACTGAATCAACCCAACGTTGTTCGGCTGCATTTGTTTTCAACGCAAGCTGCGCCATTCCGGATTTAGCAACCAGCAGGTAAAGTGCAATTAATAGTATTGGAATCAGGGATTTAGCCCTTCGCAAAATCATCATCAACAAATTCTTATCAGAAAATAATTTATTCAATTTCCCGGTTGTACCTGCAGAGGTAACGAAAGTGCAACCGAATTGTTTTTCAAAATTATTAACATTAATAACAGCAATCACTTAAAAAAAATAAATTAGCCAATTATTTATAAACAGGCCTGGGTTATGAATAAACAATATTCCTGACACAAAATCATAAAAATTCAGTCTTAGCGTTAATCAATTTGTAATGCCGGCCGCAAACCTGGGAAAAAGCAGACCATGAATTCGAAGTTCTTACTGTTGATTTGAAAAACCTCAGCATTTGTGATAAATCCGCAAGACTGCCAAAAAATCACCTACAGTTAATCATTTAAAATACAGCATATTGAAAACTCATGTATGGATAATTTTCCGGAGTAGCCTCGTCGTAATGCTGCTGCTTGGTATTTTAAATGGTATGGCACAAAACCAGCCTACAGTTGTAAAAAGCCCGCCACCATTAACCAGGATACTTTTTATTTTTGATGCTTCGCAAAGTATGCTCGGCCGTTGGCAGAGTGATACAAAATTCAATATTGCCAAGCGTATACTTACCGAAATGCTCGACAGTATTGCCAACCTGAAAAATGCAGAATTTGCGCTGCGCGTGTATGGCCACCAATATCAATATCCACCGCAGGTATGTAATGATACAAAACTGGAAGTACCATTCGGGCCCGGCAATGCTTCAAAAATTAAAAGCCGGCTCAGGACCATAACACCGAAAGGAACTACCCCGCTGGCTTTTTCGCTCGAACAGGCAGCCAAGGATTTTACCCCCTGTACCAATTGCCGCAATATAGTGGTATTGATTACCGACGGGCTTGAGGAGTGCAGCGGCGATCCTTGTGCCGTTTCAAAAATGCTGCAAAAAAACGGAATCATTCTCAAGCCTTTTATTATAGGCATTGGCAAAGATTTCAATATGGCTTTCAATTGTGTGGGAACGTATTTCGACGCCACCAAGGAAAAAGACCTGCGCACTGCGCTCAACGTAGTAATATCGCAGGCACTTAATTCGACCACAATGCAGGTGAACCTGCTTGATGAAACAGGCAGGCCTACCGAAACCGATGCCGGAATGACTTTTACCGACCTGGCTTCGGGAAAAGTAAAATATAACTTTATCCACACCATGAACAATCGTGGTCTGCCTGATACCCTTGTGGTAGATCCTTTGGTTACGTACCGTGTCGACATTCATACATTACCTCCGGTAACTATTGATACCCTGCGGATTATGCCAGGAAAACACACCATTGCAGCCGTAGATGCACCCCAGGGTTACCTGCATCTGAAAATGGCCGGATCGAGTAATGCTTCCAGGGGACTGCAGTGTATTGTGAGAAAGAGTGGTTCGCCAACCACTTTAAATGTACAGAACTTCGGAGAGAATGAAAAGTACATTACAGGACATTACGATCTTGAAGTGCTTTCGCTGCCACGTATCACGCTGAAAGACATCGATATCAGTCAAAGCCATACCACTACCATAGAGATTCCCGAACCCGGAATCGCGGTTTTCCGGAAGTCATTCAACGGTTACGGGACGTTGCTCCTGAACGATAAAAACAAGCTCACCCGTGTTTATGAACTCAATGAGACTTTAACACTCGAAACGCTATACCTGCAACCCGGCAGTTATAAAATTGTGTTCAGGCCCAAAAATTCGAGGTCGACCATGTACACTGTTGAGCAAAGCTTTGTAATTGAATCGGGCAAAACCACTGATATTCAACTGTACAAATAAAACAGCAGGCATCAGCAAGCGAATCCGGGCAGGCAAGGATAACACATTATTTTAAACTTTTGAACTCGGAAGTAGTCAAACCTGCATTCAATTCAACAAACTTTCACCACTTCAAACACTAATAATGCCGGAATACACTGACATTGAACTGATTGAAATGTACCGGGATGCAAACAGATCGCATTACGCTTTCAATCTATTAGTGAAGAAGTACCGGGAGAAAATTTACTTTTTCGTAAGGCGCATGGTTATTGACCATGATGATGCCGACGATGTGGTTCAGAATATATTCATAAAAGTGTGGAATAACCTGGGCTCGTTTCGTGAAGACTCCAAACTTTTCACCTGGTTGTACCGCATTGCTGTAAACGAGTCGCTCAGCTTCCTGAAAAGCAAACAACTCCGCTCCTATTTATCGTTAACATCGCCCGAAGCCATGATGATTAAATCATTGCATGATGATAACTACTTTGATGGAACGGAGATACAAAGAAGGCTTACTGAAGCCATCATTAAGCTTCCCAAAAAGCAGCAGCTGGTTTTTAATATGCGTTACTACGATGAACTGAGCTATGAAGAAATGTCGGAGATACTTACAACTTCGGTAGGTGCGCTTAAAGCCTCATATCATTTTGCAGTTAAAAAAATTGAAGAATCGGTAACCGCAAATTAAACCTATACTGATTGTTAACGTCTTATACATATCATGAACCTGAGAAATAACATACCCGGCCCAACAGATGATACCGAAAACATCCCGGTTTTTCTTGAAGCACTCAAAAAGGAGGCTCCGGGATTTAAAGTACCTGTCGGATATTTCGATACGCTGGGAGAACGCATTTCCGACCAGGTAAATCAAGTGCCGCGGCGCTCTTTCTTGGGAGTTGCAATCCCACGAGTTTGGAAGCCGGTAGTTTGGGTTCCCGTTTTAAGCACTGTAGTTGTTGCTGTACTACTATTATTTGTGGTTCCTGAGCGAAAAACCACAGTTATACCGGTCGCCGACGAATGGACTCAGCTCAATATGGCTTACGATCCTTCGTATGCAACTGAGGCAGTTTTCGCCGAAAGCCATGAAATAGATGCCGCCATTGAAGGAAAAGAATTGAATTTTTCGGAAGTTTCCTTAAGTGGTCAGAATGAACCAACTGCCGAAGAAATTTCAGCCTTTATCAAAGAACATGAAATGGAATCCGAACTTTTGAATGAATACTAATATTTAAACCATGAAAACTCATCTCTCAAAAACAATTGCTGCAGGAATTTGCCTCATGATGGCAATGGCTATGCTGGGGAATCCGGCTAATGCCCAGCAAAACAAAGACAAGGACGGTCAACCCGGTGGAAACCGCGAAAAAATGGAAGCGCAGCGTGTAGCGTTTATCACACAGCAACTAAACCTTACTCCTGAAGAAGCAAAAGTGTTCTGGCCTGTGTACAATGAGTATGATGCCAAGCGTCAGGCTTTGAAGAAATCTTTCAGGGAATCGGGATATATGCACAAAGAAGACCTGGATAAACTTACCCAGAAAGAAGCAGAACAAATTCTGGACAACCAGATCATAGAAGCTCAGAAATTCCTGGATCTCCGCAAGGAATACCATGGCAAATTCAAAGCAGTGCTGCCGGCAGTTAAAATTCTGAAACTGTACGATTCAGAGCGCGAATTTCAAAAAATGCTCATGGAAAAAATGCACAACAGCCACGGCAGACCACCCGCACAAAAAAAGTAACCTAACAAAAAATAAGCAAAAAGGCCGGCAATCATGCCGGCCTTTTTTATTTCTGTAGCAGAACAAGCTGTGAGATTTAGCCGTTCATAGAGATCAGGAATTCCTCGTTGGTTTGGGTAAATTTCATTTTATCCTTCAGAAAATCCATAGCTTCAATAGGGTTCATATCAGCAAGGTGATTACGCAGCACCCATAAACGCTGCAGTACATCCTTTTCGAGCAGCAGGTCGTCGCGTCGTGTACTGGAAGCAACAATATCTACAGCCGGGAAAATCCGCTTATTCGAAAGTTTGCGATCAAGCTGAAGCTCCATATTTCCGGTTCCTTTAAATTCCTCAAAAATCACCTCGTCCATACGCGAACCTGTTTCGGTAAGTGCCGTGGCAATAATGGTGAGTGAACCTCCGTTTTCAATCTGGCGGGCAGCACCGAAGAATCGTTTGGGCTTTTGAAGTGCGTTTGCCTCAACCCCGCCCGAGAGTACTTTCCCCGATGCAGGAGCAACGGTATTGTAAGCGCGGGCCAACCTTGTGATTGAATCGAGCAGGATAACCACATCGTGTCCGCATTCGGTAAGCCGTTTGGCTTTTTCGAGCACAAGGTTTGCGATCCGTACATGACGATCGGCAGGCTCGTCGAAGGTAGAAGAAATAACCTCGGCTTTCACATTACGGGCCATATCAGTAACTTCCTCAGGGCGCTCATCAATAAGCAGCACAATGAGGTAAGCTTCAGGATGATTGTATGCTATGGCATTGGCTATTTCCTTGAGCAATACCGTTTTACCGGTTTTGGGCTGAGCCACAATAAGTCCGCGCTGACCTTTACCAATAGGGCTGAACAGGTCTATGATCCGAGTACTCAGGCTTGAGCCCGGGTGACCGGTAAGCTTAAATTTCTTCTCAGGGAAAAGTGGTGTAAGGTAATCGAAGGGGATGCGATCGCGGATTTCTTCGGGCAGTTTCCCGTTAATATTTTCAACTTTCACTAAGGGGAAATACTTCTCGCCTTCTTTTGGCGGGCGTATTGTGCCTTTCACTGTATCGCCGGTTTTAAGCCCGAAAAGCTTAATCTGCGATTGTGATACATATACATCATCAGGCGAACTCAGGTAGTTATAATCGGACGAACGAAGGAAGCCATAACCATCGGGCATCATTTCGAGTACACCTTCGCAGGAAACAATTCCTTCGAATTCCCACGAATAATCTTCACGCTGTGGTTGGGGTTGCTGCTGGGGCCGACGTTCCGGCCTGTCGTTACGATCATTTCTTTCTCCACGATCAGTGCGGCTGTATCGCTGCATATCCCGGGCAATATCGTTGGAGCGGGATAGTTCAACCTGGATATTGCCATCCGGAATTGGGGCAGGTTCCACTTCTTCCTCCTGTATCACCTGGTGAAGGGTAAGAACTTCAACATCAGGTTCTTTAAAATCGAAGGATGGAATAAATTCATCAATAATAGCAGGTTCCTCTATTATCAGGTTAGGATCAGGTTCCTTACGTTTAACCTTTTTGGGCGAAGGTTTCCAGTCGGTATTCCTGTTTTGCCTGTCGTTGGTCAGATTAATGGGAAGTTCTTCATTTCCTGCGGTGCCATCAGTTGTATCTTCACTGGGCTGTGGACGGCGACCGCGGTGACGGCGCTCATGAAATTCCTGCATTTCCCAGGCCGGAACATTGGTTGATTCAGGTCTTTCGAATGATTTTTCGGATGGAATTCCATCGTCGGATTTGTCCTCGCGGTTGAAGCTGCGCCGTTGCTCAAAATGAGTAATTTTTTGATTCGGTGCAGGCTCTCGGAAGGCGGGTTTTGGAATTTCGGTGTTTTCGGGCTCAGGGGCAATTTCCGCTTTTTTAACTGGCATTTCTGCTTCAGGTGCCCTCATTTCTTTAGCGGGTGTTTCTTTTGCTTCTGCTGTAGCTTTAGGTTCCACCTTCCTGTTTTCCTTGAGTTTATCAACTGGGATACGCTGGCGGTGCCCTTTGGGTGCAAAAACACGGGCTTTTTTTTCAGCTTCCAGTATGTCGGGAGTAGGATTGGCAGCCTGTTGATCAAGGATCTGGTAAACGAGGTCCTGTTTTTTCATCAGATCGCTCTTGTGGATGTTGAACTGCTTTGCGATTTCACGCAATTCATTTAGCAGCTTACTTTCGAGTTCGCTCTTATCGTACATGCGAATGGGGTTGATTGGACGAATAAATGGGGAGTTTAAATCGTATGAATTAAAATTATACTTTCATCTGTAATTAATTTGATTTTTAAAGGTCAGCTGGAATACGCCGGATCGATCATAAAATCATCTTTGGATGGTGATTTATTCCAATCATGCCTATTTCATGTGAGAACCTGAAGATGGTGCTTTAGAATAATTACCGGGAAAAATCAGGAAAATTCAGAGTGGATTGTATTAAAACTCTGCAAATATATAAATGTTTTTGGATTCTGCTTCAAAATATCAATAATTATTTTATGATAGGGCATTTTTTTTCAAATGCAGATTTTTATTAAAGCCAGGAGTTACTTACATTCGCAGATTGAAACTCCGGACAACTTATGGCATTGACAAAGCGCTCTGATACATTCAGGCACAAAGGATTACGCAAAAAACTTATTGATCTGCTCCGCAGCAAAGGCATTGCTGACGAAAATGTATTGAACGCCATGAATACCATCCCGAGGCATTATTTTTTCGATTCGTCATTCCTTGAGTTCGCTTACGAGGACAAAGCGTTTCCTATCGGATCCGGTCAAACCATTTCACAACCTTATACTGTAGCATTTCAAAGTGAACTATTAAAAGTCGAAAAAGGCATGCGCGTACTTGAGGTGGGAACAGGTTCGGGATACCAGGCCAGCATACTTGCCGAAATGGGAGCCCGGGTTTATACCATCGAACGGCAAAAACTGCTTTACGACACTTTAAAAACACTGGACCCACCTCTTAATTACCGCATCCGGTTATTTTATGGCGACGGTTATGCCGGGCTTCCGGCACATGCACCATTCGACCGGATACTCATTACTGCAGCTGCACCATATATACCTGAAGCCCTGGTAAACCAACTTGCACCTGGGGGAATTTTAGTTGCCCCAGTGGGCAAAGGGGATTCGCAGATTATGACCCGAATTTTGAAATTTTCGAAAACCGAAATTAAAACCGAGACACACGGAACTTTCAGGTTCGTACCTATGCTAACGGATAAAGCCCAGGACGTTTAAATCCAAGTACACTAACAAACAAGGTAATTTCGCACCTACGCTGTATCAGGAAACGATGCTATATCTCAACAATGATTCCAATTGTAGGAAGCACGGTACCTGCTTCGCTGGGCAGGTATTTAAGCACATATCGCTTTGTATCCTGCGGATCGATTAAAGGATTCCCTGATGCGTCTTTTTCCTGCACAAGAACTGATGGTTGTTCCGCTTTGAAATTATATAAGTTCTGGATATCCAAATAAACATTCAGCGACCACTTTTTAAAGTAGTATTCTTTGTCTACCCGCAGGTCGAATTGCTGGAAATTACCCAAACGGTTCGTATTAAACAGGTTGTAGTCGAGATAACCCTGCCCTTTGGCATCCCAGGCTTCGATGAGCGATGATTTATCCTCATCGTAAGGTGTATAAGGTGCGCCTCCCACAAATCGCCATTTGATACCAATATCCCAGTTTCTTTTGAGTGTGGCAAGGGCTGTAACATTCAGTATGTGACGGTTGTCCCAGGTAGAGGGTATAAAATCGCCTCTTTTGTCTTCAAACGATGATCGCACCCAGGTATATGAAAGGGTAACATCAACCATTCGACTCAGTTTATCACGATAGTACAGTTCGGCACCCCAGGCTTTACCTTTAGATGTGGGCGTTACACCCTCATCACCCGCAACACCGAAATCGGCACCTTTACTGGCCAAGGACACTGAATCCCGTAATGAAAAAGGATAATAATTGTAGAATTTATAAAATCCTTCCAGCGTTAGCTTCGACTTATCGTTCCGGCGGTAATCAAAACCTGCAACT
>DGQJ01000082.1:18767-20784 GCA_002389705.1 Bacteroidales bacterium UBA4417 | reverse complement strand
GTGATGTCCTTTTCGGCAGCGGTATTGAGCGCTACCACAAAATTCTGCACTTGTATACCATTGGTTTCGGTAACTGTAAACCCGCTTAAAGCAAGCGTAACTGCATCATCGTCGGTTATGGTTCCCACACCCGAAGCATCGGTGATGGACGTATTTCCTGTACTTACAAGTCCGCTGAGGGCTACCGTAAAGTTTTCGGTGGGTTCGCCTACCAGGTCGTTAATAACAGGCACAGTGATGGTTTTCACTGAACCGCTTGCCGAACCGGCTGCAAATGTAACTGACCCTGAAACAGAAGTATAGTCGGCAGGTTGAACAGCCGTGCCGTTTGCAGTGGCATAATTAACGGTTACTGCATCCTGTATGGCACCGGTGAGTGTTATAGTGAAGCTTGCGCTGCCTGCACTTTCATTAACGGTAACATCATTTATGGCAATGCTTGCGGCATCGTTATCGAGGATGGTTGCCGTTGCTGAAGCAGTGGTTATGCTTACATCCTGGCCATTGGCATTGGTTAAAGTTATTGAACCTGCAAAGGTTTCGGTAGGTTCAGCCAAGAGGTCGCCCAATACTTCAACAGGTATGTTATAAGTAGTCGTTCCGGCTGGTATGGTATAGCTTTGCGAGGCCTGGCCCGTAAAATCGGATGCTGCCAATGCCGTAATGTTAGTGGTTGCAAAATTGAGAATGATATCATTCTGCGAAGCATTCGAAAGCGTTACTACAAAATTGCCTGTTTGTGTACCGTTGGTTTCGGTAACCGCAAAACCGCTTAACGAAAGGGTGATTGCATCATCATCAGTTATGGTTCCCAGTCCCGATGCATCGCTAAGGGTTGTATTTCCTGTGCTAACAAGTCCGCTGAGGGTTACTGTAAAGTTTTCGGTGGGTTCGCCAACAAGATCATTAATAATGGGCACAGTAATAGTTTTGGTTGCTCCATTTGCCGACCCGGCAGCGAAAGTAATTGTGCCGGCGGCCGCTATAAAATCGCCTGGCTGAACCGCGGTTCCATTAGCAGTGGTATAATCAAAGCTCAAACTGCCCTGTATATTTCCCGTAAGGGTTACCGTAAAGGTAGCTGTTCCGGCACTTTCGTTAACCATAATGTCATTAATGGCTACACTTGCGGCATCATTGTCGGTAATGGCCGATGTTGCATTTGCAGTGGAAATGCTGATATTCTGCCCGTTGGCATTACTGATTGAAATATTGCCGGTAAAGTTTTCGGTCGGCTCCGTTACCAGGTCGCCAAGTATGTTTACAGGGATATTCAGCGTTGTTGATCCTGCCGGGATGGTATAGCTTACCGCGGTTTGCGAAGTAAAGTCCGATCCGNNGCTGTGCCATTAGCCGTTGAGAAAGTAATTACAATATCTTTTTCGGCCGGTGTATTCAACGTTGCTACAAAATTAGCAGTTTGCGAGCCATTGGTCTCAGTAACTATGAAGCCGCTGAGTGCGAGCGTCAATGCATCATCATCCGTAATGGTACCCAGACCGGAGGCATCGCTGAGGGTTGTATTTCCGGTACTAACAAGTCCGCTGAGGGTAATCGTAAAGTTTTCGGTGGGTTCGCCAACCAGGTCGTTGATAATAGGTACAATGATGGTTTTCACTGAACCGTTTGCCGATCCGGCTGCAAATGTAACTGATCCGGAAGCAGAGGTATAGTCTGCAGGCTGAACAGCAGTTCCATTGGCAGTGGCATAGTTCACGGTGAGAGCATCCTGAATAGCACCGGTAAGCGTTACTGTAAAGGTTGCGTTACCTGCGCTTTCGTTTACGGTAACATCATTTATAGCAATGCTTGCTGCATCGTTATCGAGAATGGTCGCCGTTGCCGAAGCAGTGTTTATGCTTACATTCTGGCCATTGGCATTGGTTAAAGCGATTGTGCCTGTGAAAGTTTCGGCAGGCTCTGCAAGGAGGTCGCCAAGGATACTAACCGGGATATTCAGTGTGGTAACACCTGCAGGAATAGTATAGCTAACGGCATTCTGAGCCGTGTAATCCGA
>DGQJ01000082.1:8100-18647 GCA_002389705.1 Bacteroidales bacterium UBA4417 | reverse complement strand
AGGTCGTTAATAATTGGAACAGTAATCGTTTTGGTAGTTCCGCCCGGCGATCCGGCTGCAAAGGTAAGTGTGCCTGAAACGGAGGTATAATCGCCCGGTTGTAAAGCAGTACCATTAGCTGTGGCATAATTTACTGTAACATTATCCTGTATTCCGCCTGAGAGGGTAACTGTAAACGTAGCCGTTCCGGCACTTTCGTTTACGATAACATCATTAATGGCAAGGCTGGCCAGATCATCATCATTGATGGAGGAAACAGCTGTGCCTGTTGAAACTGAAACATCCTGGCTATTGGCATTGCTGATAACAATTGTTCCGCTAAAGTTTTCGGCGGGTTCCGAAAGCAGGTCTCCCTTTACATCAACAGGAATATTGATGGTGGTGGCTCCGGCAGGTATAGTATAGCTCACACCGGATTGTGCAGTATAATCCGATCCTGACAGGGCTGTGCCATTCAAAGTATTGAATGTAAGTAAGATATCCTTTGCGGCAGGGGTGCTGAGTGTTACCACGAAATTCTGTGTTTGCGAAGCATTGGTTTCGGTAACCGTGAAGCCACTGAGTGATAGGCTTACGGCATCATCATCAATTATGGTACCCAAACCCGTTGCATCGCTGATGGTGGCATTAACAGCGGCCGAAAGATTTACATTGTAGGTTTCGGCAGGCTCAGCAATAAGATCGTTCAATATCGGGATAGTAATATTAACAAAGGATGATCCTGCCGGGATATTGTACACCGCCATGTTAACCGGGGTATAATCGCTGCCCGCTATCGCAGAAATATCAGATGTATTCACACTAAAAGAAACATCGCAGCCGCGGGTATTGGAAAGCATTACTTTAAATGTCGCCGTTCCTGCCGACTCATTTACTGTAACATCATTGATTGTAAGTGTGGGTGCATTGGGATCGGTAACGGTTACTATCGCATCGCAGGCCGAAACATGTCCGCAGTTATCAGTAACGGTTAATGTAACCGTGTTGGGCCCGATATCCGAACAGCTAAACGATGTTTTTGAAGCTACCACTGAAGTAATACCACAGTTATCGGTACTTCCGTTGTTGATGTCTGCGGCCGTAATGCTTGCATTTCCGCTGGCATTAAGGGCAATGGTAATATTTTTACAAATCACAACAGGGGCTGCATTATCCGCAATTTTAATATCCTGCGTACATGTGGCTGTATTACCAGCAGCATCTTTCAAAACCCAGGTCCGGGTTACCGTTATGGGGCAACTACCCGATGCAGCATCCGAATAAGTTACTGATGTAATTCCGCAATTGTCGCCGGCAACGCCCTGGTTGGTTGCATTTTCGAATTCAGCTTCTGTTGATGCTGCTGATACTGCCGAATAAACCGGGCCGGTGATTACAGCTGTTGAACAGCCATCCAGATTCCGTGTTGGCGGACAAGTGGTTATTACCGGAAGTTCAGCATCGTTAATAGTTACTGTAAAACTACAGGTAACCGTGCTGCAGCTATTTGTTGCTGTAAGCACAACGTTTGTAACGCCCTTGTTGAATGCAGTTCCGCTTCCCGTGCCTGAACCGGAGGCCGTTGTAGCACCAGTCATCGCGTAAGTAATGAGCGGAGCAGGCACACCTGTGGCTGTAGCGGTATAATTTACTACTGCGCTGCAATGGTTCGGATCGGTATTTTGTGTAATATTGGATGGACACTGGCTGAAAGCTGCCGGTGAGTTTACTACTACCGTAACCGGGTTCGTAGTTGCCGTATTGCAGTCGTTACCTGTAGAAGTAACAAGGCAACGATACTGATAATTTCCTGCTGTATTTATACCAGCTACTGAAAAAGTAGTTGTAGCTGCTCCTGTATAAACCGAACCTACCGGGGTGCCATTGACCACATTATTCCAGGTGGTTCCGTTAAAATATTGCCACTGGTAGCCCAGCGATGGCGTTCCACCGGAAGCTACAAACGTCATATTTGCGGTGGTACCTCCAACACATATGGCTGCAGGGCTCGCCGGCTGGGTTGTAATAGCCGGATCAGCGGCCACATTAACGGTCACTGTATTTGAAGTTGCGGTTCCGCAACCGCTTCCTGCTGCCGAAACAAAGCACCGGTACTGGTAACTACCAGGAGTACTAATTCCCGCCACAGCAAAGGCATTACCATTGGCACCACTGTATACAGCGCCTGCCGGAATACCATTGCTTACACTGCTCCATGTTCCGCCATTATTGTACTCCCACTGGTAAACCAATGCAGGTGTACCACCGCTGGCAGCAATGGTCATATTGGCTGTGGTTCCGCCTGTGCAAATGGTTGCCGGGGATATGGGCTGGGTTGTAATAGCCGGATCGGCAACCACCGTGAACGAGGCGCCTGCGCTCATAAAGTCGCAGTTCGACGAATTGGTGGTAACCAGCCTGTACTGGTATGTTCCTGCAGCCGTTGTTCCCGAAATCGTCATAGCCGGTGTTGTACTATTGGTATAGGTCGATCCGGAAGGTGTGCCATTCACCACATTTACGAAAGTGGTTCCGTTGAAATACTGCCATTGATAAGCAGGGGTTGCTGTTCCGCCCGAAATAGTGCTGCTTACGGCGGTGCTTCCTCCTGCACAAACTGAAGCATTAGTGAATGCCGGTAAACTAAGTACCGGGTCAGCTACTACCGAAACGGTTATGGAGTTCGAGATTATTGTGTTGCAATCATTGCCACTGGCTGTTACCAGGCACTGGTACTGGTAGTTGCCGGCTGCGGTAACTCCAGCAACCGCGAAAGTGGTTGATGTAGCTCCTGAATATACTGCACCTGCTGGGGTTCCGTTAGAAACATTGTTCCAGGTGGCACCATTAAAGTATTGCCACTGGTAATTAAGAGCCGGGGTTCCACCTGTAGCAGCGATAGTAATATTGGAAGTGGTTCCCCCTGAACAAATTGAGGCCGGACTGACCGGTTGCGTGCTTATGGCCGGATCAGCGGCAACGGTAACCGTAATGGTATTAGAGGTAGCTGTTCCGCAACCATTCCCGGCAGCTGATACAAAGCAACGGAACTGGTAACTGCCAGGTGTATTGATACCCGCTACGGCAAATGTGGTTGCATTTGCACCGGTATAAACTGCACCAGCAGGTACACCGTTAACAACGCTGCTCCATGTTCCGCCATTGTTGTATTCCCACTGGTAAACAAGCGCAGGGGTTCCGCCCGAAGCAGCCACATTAATATTTGAAGTTGTTCCGCCAACACATATTGCCGCAGGCGAAACAGGTTGTGTAGTTATTGATGGATCAGCCACAACGCTTACCAGTACATCCGAAGATGTAACACTGCAACCTGAAGCGGCCTGCGTGATAATACACCTGAAATAGGTTGATGCAGCCAATGCTCCCGAGGTATAAGAACTGCTGTTGGCTCCTGCAATATTGGTATAGGAACCGGTATTTGGCCCCGATTGCCATTGATATAAAAGCACTCCGGCTGAAGGATCGCCACCAGCGGTCAAACTTATGCTGTGATTGCCGCCTGTACAAATGGTTGCCCCTGCAGGCTGAGCCGAAATGATTGGATCGGGCACAACCGTTACGGTGGCAACATCCGAAACTACGGTATTACAATCATTACCTGTAGCCGAAACTATTACCTGGTAATAAGTAGTGGCTGAAAGCGACGGGGTTGTATAGCTGTTGCTGTTGCTTCCCACGTTGGTCCAGGGTGCTCCGCCTGTACCTGAACTTTGCCACTGGTAATTCAGTGATGGAGTTCCGCCCGATGCCGCTACAGTTAATGTATTTGTACCTCCATTGCATACCACTGCATTTGCCGGCTGCGTAGATATCGCAGGATCGGGAACCACGGTTACGGTGGCTGTTGCCGAAGATGCATTGTTACAACCTACGCCTGTTGCCGAAAGATTGACCCTGTAATATGTGGTCGAAGTAAGCACTCCTGTAGCATAACTATTTGTAGTTGCTCCCGGAATATCTGTAAAGTTCGAATTATCTGAACTCGATTGCCATTGGTAGCTAAGCGACGGGGTTCCGCCGGCGGCAACCACACTCATGTTGTGAGCTCCGCCTGTACAAATAGCCAGGCTTGAGGGTGAGGTGGTGAAATTAGGATCAGCCACCACTGTTACCACCGCATCAGCCGAATTGGTGCTGCAACCCGAGGGTGACTGAGTAACAACACATCTGAAATAGGTGGTCGAAGCCAGAGGCCCTGTGGTATAAGTGCTGCTGTTAGCCCCTGCAATATTGGTGTAAGAGCTCGCATTGGGCCCCGACTGCCATTGATACAGCAATGCGCCTGTGAGCGGATCGCCGCTGGCAGTAACACTCATAGTATGTGTGCCACCTGAACAGAGCGTTGTACCCACAGGCTGTACCGATACAGTCGGGTCTGGAACCACGGTGATTAGGGCCGGATCGGAGGTTACCGTATTACAATCGTTACCTGTTGCCGAAATTACAACACGGTAATAAGTGTTGGTAAGCAGTGCAGGAGTGGTATATGTACTGGAGCTGGCACCAACGTTGGTCCAGGGCGCTCCGCCTGTAGTTGAGCTTTGCCATTGATAAATAAGGAAAGGTGTTCCGCCTGCTGCCGAAACGCTCAGGGTATTATTTCCGCCGGTACAGATTACTGCATTATTTGGCTGGGTAATAATGTACGGATCAGGCACAACAGTAACTGTAGCCGTATTTGAAGTAACATTGCCACAGCCTTCACCTGTAGCCGAAATATAAACTTTATAATAGGTTGTTGTATTTAAAACCGGTGTGGTATAAGTTGATGAGGTTTCACCCGGTATATCCGTAAAAGTAATATTATCGTTACTGGTTCGCCACTGGTAATCGAGCACAGGTGTACCTCCGGCAGCGGTTACACTCAAGGTATTGATACCGCCAACACAAACAGCAGCATTTGATGGTTGTGCAGTAATATTTGGATCTGCTACCACAGTATATGAAGCCGCCGGACTATAAAAATCGCAA
This sequence comes from Bacteroidales bacterium UBA4417, assembly GCA_002389705.1. Lineage (GTDB taxonomy): Bacteria > Bacteroidota > Bacteroidia > Bacteroidales > UBA4417 > UBA4417. The sequence goes on along the minus strand of DGQJ01000082.1, from coordinate 13,676 downwards.
CCTGAAGCATTATTGGTATATAACCTGTACTGTCTTACACCTGCTCCAGTTGCCCCTGATATAGTCATGGTTGGCGTGGTGGAATTGGTATACACAGTGCCTGCAGGTGTGCCGTTGGCTACATTTACCCACGATGCCCCGTTTAAATATTGCCACTGGTATGATGGCACACCGGTTCCACCGCTTATAGTGCTGCTCACTACTGTCGTTCCGCCGGCACACATGGTAGGTACCGTAAACACAGGTGTGGTAAGTACAGGATCGGGAATGGTTGTAACCGTAACCGGATCGGTGTAGGTAGTATTACAGTCGTTTCCGGTTGCTGATATCTGGCAGCGGTATTGAAATGACCCAACCAATGATATGCCTCCAACCCTGAAAGTAGCTGCATTCCAACCGGCATAACTTGCTCCTGACGGTGTTCCGTTGGCAACGTTATTCCATGTTGTTCCATTAAAATATTGCCAGCGATAAATAAGCACGGGTGTTCCACCGGTAGCTGTTACCACCATGTTGGCAGTGGTGCCTCCAACACAAATCACGGCTGGGCTAACCGGCTGCCCGGTAATAGTTGGATCTGGAACAACTGTTATACGTGCGCTGTTCGAAACCAGGTTGCCGCAATCGGGTGAAGTAACTGTAACAATGCACCTGTAATACATATTCGATGTAAGAACGTCCGAAGTATACGACGCCGAATTGGCGCCTGTGCCGCTACTTACATTGTTCCAGATCGAATTGTCAGTGCTCTCCTGCCACTGGTATGCCAGCGTTGAACTGCCTGCATCCACAGTTACTGATAAAGTCCCTACCCCGCCTGTACAAATGGCATAGGCTGCCGGCTGGGAGGTAATACGGGGAACATAAACAACTGAACAGCTCGAAGTAGCTGTATTACAGCCATTTCCGGCTGCTGCGACCAACACCCGGTAGTAGGTTGTTTGCGTTAGCGCTGCAGTTGTATATGTTGAATTTGTTGCGCCGGCTATATTCGTCCATGCACCTGAACATCCTGTTGTGTTCGATTGCCATTGATATGTTAATGAAGGTGTACCTCCCGTGGCTGTAACCGATAAAGAAGTTGTTTGCCCGCTGCAAATGGTTGTGCTGGCAGTGGGCGGCACAGTAATAACCGGATCGGGAACCACGGTTACCAGGCCCGCTGCCGAAGTTTCACTCCCGCAGGCACAGCTTACCACGCAACGGTAATACATATCCGAAGCCAGTGCTGCTGTTGTGTAGGTGTTAAAGGTTGCACCTGAGCCACCTGAAACGTTTGTCCAGCCTGAAGTCCCATTAGCACTTTGCTGCCACTGGTATGTGTAAGGCGGAGTTCCGCCACTGGCGGTTACTGACATGGTTGCTACGCCACCGTTACAAATAGTAACATTTGCAGGCGCTGTTACAGCCACATCGCTGTTTTTTACTATCACCACCTGGTCCGAGGAAGTACAGGCTGCATTGGTAGCAATTTCCCATTTAAACCTGTAGCTGCCGGCAGCACTGAGTGTAACCATGCTGGTCGGGTTATTGGGATTACTGATAACAGCAGCGGGACCGCTAACCTGGGTCCATGTTCCGGTACCCTGGCCAGGGTCGGGGGTATTTCCGGTAAAACTGGTGGTTAATGTGTTACATAGCGATTGATCGGCACCTGCCAGGGCCATAGTTGGAACCTGGGCTACGTTTATTGAAATGCTGCTGGTTGATATGGGGCATGATCCATTCGAAATGGTGTACAGAAATGAATAATTACCCACGGCCGCTCCTGCTACTGATGCGGTTGCTGATGCTGGGTTTATAATAGTTACAGGTGCTCCCCCACTCTGCGACCACGATCCGGTGCCAATTAAAGGTGTATTTCCCACCAGGTTCATGGGTGAAAAAAGACAGACATCAGAAGGTGTTCCAGCGGTTGAAGCCGGTGTTGGCAATGCATCAATGGTGATGGTCACCTGGTCGGAGGTGGAACAAGGCAGGTTGGTGGTGGTCCATTCGAAAACATAAATACCCGGTATCATCCCGGTAACGGTAGTATTATAGGAAGATGGCGATGTGATGACGGCTGAAGGACCGCTAACTTTTACCCAGTTTCCGGTACCAATCAAGGGCTGGTTACCCGCCAGTGTAACTGACGAAACATTACACAGCACCTGGTCGGGGCCGGCATTCGCAATTGTGGGTTGCTGATAAACAGTTATGGCTACATCATCGGAAAAAGAGGTACAGGTTCCGTTCGAAATGGTCCACCTGAAAACATAGGTTCCGGGATATGAAACCGGCAACAGGTTNNGGTTTCGAAACAAGCGACCAGTTTCCAAGGCCGTTCACAGGCAGGTTACCAGCCATGGTAGCTACAGATCCGCACACCTGTACCTGGTCGGGGCCCGCTGCTGCAAGAGTTGGGGTAGCATAATTGGTAATCCTTATTTCATCAACACTGCTGCACGAGGCGTTCGATATCGTCCACGAAAAAATGTACACACCCGGCGTAGCCCCGGTATATGTAGCATTTGGCGTATTGGCATTCGGGCTGAATGACCCTCCTGCCGGCCCTGCAACTTTCGTCCAGGTTCCCGTGTAAGGAGCCGGGTCGTTTGCTGACAGGTTAAATTGGTTTACATTACAATGCTCCTGATCGGGCCCGGCACTGGCGGCTGAGGTTGCGGTGAAAATGGTAACCGTCATGTCGTCGGCCGATGGTGTGGCACACGATCCGTTAGCCGATACAGTATACCTGAAAGTGTAGGTTCCGGCTATTAATCCCGAGGCAATGGCTGAGTATGAGGTTGTAGGTATGATAGTTGCCACATTTGGAGTGGTTCCAACCTGGCTCCAGGTACCCACACTTCCATCGTTTCCAATGAGATTGGCTGAATTTGCGAAGCACTTATTTTGATCCGGACCTGCATTGGCAGCCGGGGTAACGTCAATTTTCACATCATCCGTTAACGGGTTACAAAATTCGCCCCCGTAACTGGTCCAACGGAATATATAAACTCCTGCCTCCAGCCCTGATATAGTTGTGGTGGGCGACTTCATATCAGCAAAAACCGGGGCATTTGGCCCGCTTACTAACGACCACAGCCCAGTACCCGGGGCTACATTGTTTGCAGCCATGGTAACAGTCCCCAGCCCGCAGACTGATTTATCAGGACCTGCATTGGGTGCGACCGGAGCCACATCCGACACGTTAACCTGCACCGAATCCATTGTTGCCGGGCACGCATTATTTGAGATGGTCCACCTGAAAATATAAGTTCCGGCAGTGAGCCCGGTTACACCGCTTGTAGCAGATAGTGGACTGGTGATAGCAACACCGCCTGCACCGGCTTCCTGTGTCCAGGTTCCGGTTCCTATTGTTGGAGTATTGGCGGTAAGTGTTGCGGTAGTACCACAGATATTCTGGTCGTTGCCCACAACGGCATTAGTTGCCGGCTGCGAAATGGTCACCATTACGGTGTCGCGCGAAACCGCACACGAACCAAATGTAATTGTCCAGATAAACTGGTATGTTCCATCTGTAAGTCCGGATACAGTTGTATTTTTGAGTGCTGCGTTTGCAAAGGTTGCAGCTGGCCCCGAAAGTTTTGTCCAGGCACCGCTCCCGGCCTCGGGATCATTCCCTGCAAGGGATATTGAGTTTGTGCCTGAAGGCAGACACTGGTCAATGCCAGCAGCTGATGCCACCGGACCTTGTGTTGATGTGGTTGTTATTTTAACCTGGTCGGATGAACCCGGACCACAGGCGTTGTTTATCGTCCAGGTAAAAGTATATACTGTACTTGCAACCAGCCCGGTTACTACGGCATTTCTAGTATTGGCGTTGGGCGAAAATACCACACCGGCACTGGGACTAACCGTCCAGGTACCGGTTTCGTTCAGTATGGGCGCGTTACCCGCCAGGTAAACAGGTGTATTAAAACACACGGTTTGATCAGGACCTGCATTGGCTGCGGTTGGTGCTATGGAAGAAACAGCGACCTGGGCATCATTTTGACGGGTAGGACAAGCCGGGCCACCCGATATTTTCCACCTGAAACGATACAGACCATTCACCAGTCCACTGATATTAGTACTTGGATTGGTAGGGCCGGCTATTACCGCCACATTTGGACCTGATACCTGCGACCAGGATCCGGTTCCGATTGTGGGTACATTACCGACAAGGGCCGTTGATGTAATATTACACCCCAGCAATTGCTTGGTACCTCCGTTTGAGTTTGAGGGTGTTACCGATGTAATTACGGTAATGGATTGAAAAACATCCGAACATCCGGAACCAAAAGCTGACTTCCGGAGCTGTATAACATATGTGCCGTTCAACGTGAGTCCGCTTATAGTAGCAGGCGAAGCTCCAAGGGGGGCATATGCAGTCGGTACACCAGGGAAACCTGCAGGCGCGCTCACAATGCTGTATTCAACAGGACCTGTACCAGCCTGAGTATAGCTTATGGTTGCCGAATTCGAGTTACAGGGGGCGATTAACGGACTGGGAGTGGTAATCGCCAATGAAGGTGCTGTTGCATAAACTATGGAAGATGTAGTAGTTGAAGAGCATCCGGTAACCGGATTACTGATTGTATACCGGAAAGTGTAATTGCTGGTTGCATCCAACCCGCTAATGCTGGTAGTGGGGCTGTTAGGGCTGGCTATGGCTGCAGAAGGACCGGCAATTTGAGTCCAGTTAACCACTTCATTATTGTAAAGCGGGTATGTTCCTGAAAAAACCATCGAAGTTCTGCCATCGCAATATACATCATTGCCTGGCGTAATGGTAGCAGAAGTTGCACTACCAACCGGTGCCGGGACTGATATTTTTACTTCGTCAAATCCATTCGAACAGGGACCTGTGACCGTCCAGCGCAGGATATAAACACCCTGTATCAGGTTGGTAACAGTTGAATTTCTTCGCGTGGGTGAAGTAATTGTTGGAATGTTCGGTCCACTGATCACCGTCCAGAGGCCGGTTTGACCGGCTATATTGTTACCCCCAAAAGTTGCAGCTAACGTTGTAGTTGTTGATAATGAAAAACAATTTCCTAAAACCTGGTCGGGACCTGCATTTACAATCAAATGCGCCCCCAGGTTGGTAATAGTCATATCGTCATAGTCAACACAGCCATTGGCATTTGAAATAGTCCACCGGAGTGTACTTGTACCTGCATCATCAGCGGCAGCAGTAAAGCCGGAATTAATAGAATTCGGGTTATTGATGCTGATACCGGCATCGTTATTACCGACTATCGACCACGAGCCTGTTTCGTTGGTGCCTGCAACATTTGCCAGTAGTGTTCCGTTACCCGGACACATGGGCCCCTGGTCAGGACCTGCGCTTGCAAAAGTTACCGGCTTAACCGTAATTACAACATCATCGTAAACCAATGAGCCATCCTGGCATTCGGCCGAAAGCCTGAATTTATAAGTACTGTTGCTCTGTATACCTGTAACTGTAGTGATGAGTGAGTTTGGCGATACAATAATGGCCGAGGGACCACTGATCTGCGACCAGGTTGAAATCCCTGTACCCTGGAACAGCCCGCCCTTTGAACCGGCGAGCGTTAACACTTCGTTGG
>DGQJ01000082.1:1405-8001 GCA_002389705.1 Bacteroidales bacterium UBA4417 | reverse complement strand
TTTTTAAATAAGGCCAATGGCAATGTTCATTCGTCAGGCTACAGGTTCATGTCAGTTCTTTCATCAATTCCTTGAAAAGCGCCTCAGCTTCACATTATATAATCATTTGATTTTGTTGCAATTATCAAACAACAAAATCCAGATTCGGAGTTTGAAAGGCATCCAGGTTAAACGAGCAGACGAGTAAAGCTTATTCTCACAGTATTATTTTATTGCTTAAACAGTGAAAAGTAATAAGGATCAGGAAAGAAAAGTTTGTGTGGATGCTTACTCCGCTTCGATTTATAGGAGGATGTTATAAAAATGAAAGTGAATTTCCGGCCCAGCCGCTTCCTTAAAATAAAATCGCTTTTAATCTTGTTATATTATCTGTACATCATCGAAATAGAATAACATGCCATCAGAAAAAGAAACAATAGATAAGAAAAAAGGCGTGAAATTACCCGGATGACCATAATCGGGCACATCACCTCTCTTGAACATGCTGTGCATAAAATGTGAATATTCCGCATTGCAAAAAAAAATGGGCGCAGAATTGCGCCCATTCCTGGTAAAGTGGCTTGTATTTATTTTGTGAAACCCGGTTAAAAATACCTGGGTGTAAGAATTCGTTTAGCAACATTAAAATCGAAGCTCAGCCTGATTTCGTGCGATCCCTTGTTGTATACTTTGAGTTCNNTATTTCAGTGATAAAGGATACCGCTTTTTCAGTACGATACGAAGCACCTAACCATAAGGTGTTTGCAAAGAGGAAGCTGGCGTTGATATCGAACTGCGGAGGCGCATTTTTTACATATTTCGCCAGGAACGATGGGCGGAAGACCACGTTTTCGTTTAATGGAATTGCAGCACCGGCCATTCCGTAAAAGTGGCTCATCAGTTTGGTAAACTGCGAATTACCTGTAGTATCCGTAAAAACCAGGGTTTGATTTTGTAACAGCTGGCGCGATGATAAACCGGCATAAAATTTTTCGGAGTAATAATAAACTCCAAAGTTAGCATCAGGAACAACTTTTTTCTGCAACTGGTCGCGGTAAACCAGGAATGGATCGTTTTCATCGTTCGATACCAGGTCGTTCCACACAAAATCGCAGCTTTTTACACCAGCCTGAATTCCAAAGGAGAGTTTGCTTTTGGGAAACAGTATCCGATAGGCAAAAGTAGCCATAGCGCTGGTATTCGAGGTCGGGCCAATTTTATCGTTGGTAATATTCATACCCAGTGCAAGATGCGGGTTATTAAGCGGAGAATGTAACGAAGCACTTATTGTTTTTGGCGCGCCGTCGATATTAACCCACTGGTAGCGATAAATCAGGTCAGCCGAAAGCAGGTCGCGACTGCCGGCATAACCCGGGTTCACAGATAATTTGTTAAACATGTACTGGCTGAATAAGGCGTCCTGCTGTGCAAAAAGGACGCCGGCTGAAATCAGGAGTAGTATGGTAGTAAAGAGTTTTTTCATAGCAGTGTAGTTGTTGACAGTTAATTTCAGTTCGTTGCTGTCAGGTTTTGAGCCTATGGCTCGCCCTGGCAGGCAAATATTTACTTAATCAGTGTTTGATTGTTTCGAAAAAATTGAGAGTTACCCGATGTAAAAACAGGCTTACCTGACTGAAAATGTAATAATGGAGCTGAAATTATATTTGAATACAGGAAACGTCCGGTAGCTTGTCCTGAAATGGCAGAAAATTCTTGGTTGAATTCCAGGGCACTGAGGCAGATGTTTGGAGTATTTAAAGACATACAAGTTTGTTTATTAGAGTTTTACGAGGTTTTTATCCGCAACTTCGATTGTTGATCTCAAATCGTTGTGCCAATATGTATTAACAGATCGAAAATATCATGCCTAAAATTTTATCTGCCTGATTTTCAGCATACATATAAATTCTTACATGTTTCCTGGCATCAAATTTGTCCCATTTCGGGATTATGGGCCAAAATTGAAACGCCATTCTGAAATGAAACCCGGGCATAAACTCCCCATTCTGAATCCCGATGCCAACGTCAGCGAAATAACCCAGCCAGCAAATGGAGTAAAAATCCGATGCAAATCTTTGCCAGCCATCTAAATTAATTAATTTTAAGCCTTAAAAGCAAAGTTAAAAAACGCGATAAGCGGGACCGGATTCCGGGATCAATCCGGAATGGCCTTATCCCTGAAAACAAAGAAAACAACACGTTATATGAAAAAGATTGTTGTGTTAACCGGTGCCGGCATGAGCGCCGAAAGTGGTATACGTACATTCCGCGATTCGAACGGCTTGTGGGAGGAGCACAGAGTTGAAGATGTTGCCACCTACGATGCCTGGCTGAGAAACCAACAGCTGGTACTCGATTTTTATAACCAGCGCCGTAAACAGTTGTACGAAGTTACTCCCAATGCTGGTCACCTTGCACTGGTGGAACTGGAGAAGAAATTTGAGGTCCGGATCATAACTCAGAATGTTGACGACCTCCATGAAAGGGCCGGATCGGCTCATGTGCTGCACCTGCACGGGGAATTAAAAAAAGCAAGAAGCACTGTTGACGAAAACCTGGTTTATGAATTAACGGGATGGGAACTTAATAAAGGTGATCTTTGCGAGAAAGGCTCTCAATTACGGCCACACATTGTATGGTTTGGCGAAGCTGTACCTATGATTGAACCAGCTATGGAACTGGCTGCACAGGCTGATATTTTTATTGTTATCGGCACTTCGCTGAATGTGTACCCTGCTGCAGGGCTGGTATATTATGTTAAGGATCACACCCCCGTATATTTAATCGATCCGCATGCCGAAATGTTGCAGGGCGTAAATAACCTGACTGTTTATCGTGAAACCGCCGGCACAGGAGTTCCTGCACTTGTTAAAAAGTTGCTATCCGAATAACGCGATACCCGAGCAGTGAAGTTGTACAATGATTTCAGGCTGAAGTAAGCAGTGCCCGATAAAAGCAAAGGCCCGGGTATTTCCCGGACCTTTCCATGTTAGTATCAGAGTGAACCCGAGAAAATAATTAGTTGGCTGGGCTGATATAAATTCTTTTGTTGTTTACAAAAGTTACCACGAAAGCATCGCTAAAACCAACCTGTATCATTACATCCCTGTACCTGGCAGCTTCCTCGTGGGTATTGAAAATACCGGTTGTGTATTTATACATTCCGTCCTCTACATACATTTGTACATCCTGCAAATCTTCAAATTCAGGATCAACCAGTGATTTCTGCCTGCTGAGTGCATAAATCTGAACCCGGTACTTCACTGCACCTGGGTTGGGCGTAACAGCGGTGCCTGGTTGAGGGATTTCCTTTGTTTTATTTGACGAAACTTCCTGTTTTGGTTGTTCAATATCCGTAACCGGTTTTTGTGCAGGTGCAACTGGCTTTGTTTCTTTAACTGGTTTTTTAACAGCAGCAGGAGTTTTAACTGCAGGCGACGGTTTGGTTTCCACAGGTGTTGAAGGTTTTTCGGGCTCGGCTTTACCGTACGATTTAGCCATTTTCCTGTCCTGTAAACAATCCATAAAGAAATCCTGATCGAGCAGGTAAGCCGGAATTTCCTCCTGGTCCTTAAATTTATTCATATCGTAAACCGAATTCCCATCAGGTTTTGTAAATCCTGTTACTTTAAACTCAGTGCGGCGGTTTGCCTGGTGCTCGCGTGCAGAACATGGGATGCCATCCGTACACTGGTTTACCGGTTGCGATTCACCATAACCTTTGGCAGTAATACGGGTTGCATCAATGCCCTGCATCACAATATACCTTACTGCCGACTCGGCACGTTTTTGCGATAAATCCAGGTTGTATTCCCAGCTTCCGCGACTATCAGTATGCGAACCCAGCTCAACCATCACCGGGTTTTCCTTCATCACCTGCACCAGTTTATCAAGTTCCTTGGCTGCATCGGGACGAATAAACCATTTGTTGAAATCGTAGTAAATGGTTTCGATGGCATAATCCATGTGATTGATGCTTATTATCTTGTTCAACTCGAGCCGGTCAATCTGCAGATCGCGCGGCAAGGTTGCCACCCGCGAAGTGTCAGTAGTTTCAATTTTAAAATTCAGGCAATCCGAAAGATAATTATTCTCCATGCCTTTGGCCACATAAAGTATTCCTTTGCTGCCAACGGACTTAAATTCTCCATTTGAGCCTGTTTTTAATACTTTGGCCTTACCGGTGAGCGTGTTAAGCAGGAATACAGTAGCTCCCGGAACGGGTTTCCCGGTTTGCCTGTCCTTAACTATCCCCGAGATCATAACAGCAAGTGAATCTTCGGGAGGACACGGAACTACATTTTTAGCTGCTTTATCCTGGGTGCCGGATTTAATTTTACGGCTGTCGATGCGTTTACATGCATAGATGTCGTCGCTGCCAAGTCCGCCGGGACGGTTGCTGCTGAAAAATCCTTTTTTGCCTTCCGAATCAAGGATCATGGCAAAATCGTCGAAGGAAGAGTTAATGGGCTGCCCGAGGTTTTCGGCTTCGGACCATTTGCCTCCCGAAAGCGTAGATTTAAATATATCGAGACCGCCAAAACCGGCAAACCCATCAGAAGCAAAATACAGATCATGCCCAACTATGGCAGGGAACATCTCGTTTCCGAAAGAGTTTACTTTATCACCCAGGTTAACCGGCTGGCTCCATTCGTTGTTTTTCCATACACAGCTGTAAATATCGGTTCCTCCTTGCCCACCCTGCATATCCGAAACAAAATAAATGGTATCTCCGCCAGGGGTAAGCACCGGGTGGCCAACTGAATAATCGTCGGAGTTCAGGAAAAATGGTTCGGTTTTGGACCAGGAGCCTTTGTAAGCTGACCAGAAAATTTTCAAGCGGTCGGTCCGGAAGTTATCCGAATCCTTGCCTTCCTTGCCTTTGGCGGCCCGGGTAAAATAAATCAAGCTATCGTGACGGGCAAACGAAGCAGGTCCATCGTGATACGTCTGGTTAAATTTTCCGTTGAATGATTTGGGCTCGTTCATATCCTGGAAAAATTCATCCAGGTATTTGGGTGTTGAAAAATAGAGATCGAGATAGTTCGAATTGGTCCACTCATATTTTTTACCTTCCAGGAAATTTTGCCGGCGGTCGGAAACAAAAATAATCCCATCGCCATAAAAGGCAGGGCCAAAATCGGATTGAGCTGAGTTAAGGGATTTAAAATGTTTAATTTCGAATGCAGCTGGTTTGTCTTCGAGGTTTAGTGCCTGATCGCAAAACCGGGCGTAAGCTTTCCCCCTGGGATCGTCGGGACTGAGGTAATCAAATTTTTCAAAAGCCATTTTTGCTTTCTCATACTCCTGCGCGCTTTGCAATGCTCTTCCATAATAAAACCAGTTGATACTTTCGCTGTTAGGAAGTTTCACAACTTTAGCATACCATGCTTTTGCATTCAGTTGGTCGTTAATGAGGCGGTAACAATCAGCCAGCCTTGTAATGGCATAATTGCGGTCAGGATCTCCGGGTTTTTGAGCAATTTTCAGGTATTGAGGTATAGCCAGGGAATAACTGTAACTTTTAAAAAGCTTATCAGCCTGGTTAATCTGGGCGTGGGCCAGTATACCAGCGAGGATAAACGCAATGAGTAAAACTAAATATCGCTTGTTCATACTCGGTTCATTAGGGGTAGTAAAAATTTAATTAAAAATATCTCGGGGTGTACATCCTGTTTTTCAACAGGTCGAGGTCCAGCCCGAGCCTGATCTCATGCGATCCTGAATTGTAGTGAACCAGCTCCTTAACACTCATATCGTAGGAATATCCAAGGCGATATTTCTTCCCGATATTGATTTCAGTTAAAAACACCAGGTCACCGGCAGTGCGATAAGTCATACCCAGCGAAAACAAGTCGTTAAACAGGAAACTGGCATTCAAATCCATTTGCCAGGGTGCATCTTTCACATATTTTACCAATATGGATGGCCTGAAAATCACCTGGTCCGAAACCGGAACAGCTACGCCTGCCATTCCATAAAAATGCCTCAGTAACTTCGAGTAAGTTTTTTTGCCATCCTGTTCAACCATACCGTATTCATTCTGCAGCAATTGCTTTGACGATAACCCGGCAAAAACCCGGTTCGAGTAATAATAAATTCCAAAGTTTGCGTCGGGTAAAAGCTTGTTCTTGTATTGGCCCTGGAACGAAAAATCAGGATCCTCAATTTCAATCATATTCCAGTTTACGTCATTATACTTAAAACCGGCCGACAATCCGAATGACAACTTACCTGTTGGGAGTGTAATACGGTAGGCATAGGTTAAAAGGGCACCCTGCTCAACTACCGGTCCTATTTTATCATTATAAACATAACCACCCAGTGCGATATGATCGTTACGCAGTGGCGCATGCATGCTGAGCGAAAAGGTTTTTGGCGCCCCGTCGATACCAACCCATTGATACCGGTACACTGCATCAGCGCTAAAAACTTCCCTGCTTCCGGCATACGCGGGGTTCACAGTAAGTTTGTTAAACATAAACTGACTGAAGAGTACATCCTGCTGCGCATAGCCTCCCAGGCTCGCCAGCAAAATAATTATGAGGATTAACTTTTTCATTGCTGCGTTGGTATTTAATGCATATCAGGTGCCCGAAAAGCCGCGACAGCTATAG
>DGQJ01000082.1:0-1282 GCA_002389705.1 Bacteroidales bacterium UBA4417 | reverse complement strand
TCCCAACAACGGGTGGTGTTGTTGTAATTGGCAAATTCACGGATCTTATCGCCCCAGCGGTTTAATATCACAACGGTATTGTCGGGATATTTTTCTATACCCCTCACTTTCCAAACATCATTGCTGCCGTCGCCATTCGGAGAAATACCATTATAGGCATGCAGGTCTTCGATCCCCGGTTTCTTCACGAAGATGTACACCAGGGTATCAGCACACAACAGCGGCTTGTTGCTATCACAAATTCTGTAACAGAAAGAATCCTCCCCTTCGAAACCGGGATATGGCGTATAGGTAATGGTTGAATCGGAGTTAATCACCACGATGCCATTTGCAGGGCTCCCGCAGAGGCTCAGCACAAACTGATCGCCTTCAGGTTTCCGGTCGTTGGCCAGTACGTCGATGGTAACAGGCATATCGATAAGTGTAGTATCGTAATCAGCAACTGCAGCCAGCGGGTAATTTTGTTTATCGATCAATACCTGCACTGTATCGGTATCGGTGCAGCCTGTATTGATATCAAGTACTGTTAGCGCGAATTCTGTATCAGCAAACAAGGGAAGGGTAGTCGGGTTCTGAACTCCTGAATTCTCGAGTTGAGCCGCCGGAGCCCAGCTCCATGCATAAAAACCGGAACCGCCTGACACATTGCCCGGTAAAATGGCAGTAGCACCCGGTAAAATGGTTGGGTCGAGGCCTGCATCAGCTACCAGCAAGGTAATAACCTCGATCTGCATGGTGTCAGAAACCTCATTTGCCATACAAGTCCCCTTACCTTTTGCATGCAGTACGAGCGAAGCCGTGCCTGAGTAACCAGCCGCAGGCCTGAAGGTTGCAGTCAAGGTGGTATCATTGGCTACAGTTCCTGCAGTAGTTGGAACAACTGTCCAGTTTACACCACCGTAGTACGAAGCCGTAGCATCGGTTATGGTGAAGTTTTTACCGATGCATATCCCTGCATCAGGTCCGGCATTGGCCAAAGGTGTTTTATTGATAGTGAGTACCGTTATATCAGTACCCGACGGACAAACACCATTGCCTTCGGCATGCAGGGTAAGTATTACCACTCCAGCTGCCAGGTCTATTGATCCGGGTGTATAAACAGGATTCAGGATCGTAGAATCATCGAAAGTGCCGTTCCCGCTGCTGGTCCAGCGCAGAGAACTTGCATTGAGAGCTGATGAGCCGGTGATGGTGACCGGGGCCAGTTCGCAGGTTTCGAGATCGGCGCCGGCATTGGCAACAGCGGGATTCGCAACCGAAACAATAACAACATCGGCACTCG
>DGQJ01000404.1:560-4883 GCA_002389705.1 Bacteroidales bacterium UBA4417 | reverse complement strand
ATGCAACATATGTTAAAAAATTGCTCTGTTTTTTATACCTTTGCGGCAATGGAACACATCAGGAATTTTTGCATCATTGCACATATAGATCACGGTAAAAGCACCCTTGCCGACAGGCTGCTTGAAACAACCGGAACGCTTAACGAACGCCAGCTTCAGAACCAGGTGCTCGACGACATGGACCTTGAACGCGAACGAGGCATTACCATTAAAAGTCATGCCATTCGCATGGATTACCTACGCAACGGGGTACAGTACGAACTGAACCTGATTGACACCCCCGGGCATGTCGATTTTTCGTACGAAGTTTCGCGGGCCATCGCCGCATGCGAAGGTGCTTTGCTTATCGTGGATGCAACACAGGGCATTCAGGCCCAAACTATTTCCAACCTCTACCTGGCACTGGAACATGACCTGGAAATTATCCCGGTGATGAACAAAATGGATATGGACTCGGCCATGCCCGATGAGGTGGAAGACCAGATAATTGAACTGATAGGCTGCAAACCCGAAGATATTATACGCGCCAGCGCCCGCACAGGCATGGGCATCCAGGAAATACTCGATGCCATCATCAGCCGTATTCCAGCCCCTAAAGGCGACCCCGAAGCTCCGCTGCAGGCGCTTATTTTCGATTCACTTTTTAACAGCTTCCGCGGAATTATTGCCTACTTCCGCATTTTTAACGGCCAAATCCGCAAAGGCGACCTGGTAAAATTTGTTAACACCGGCAAGGAATATAAAGCAGAAGAAATCGGGCTGCTGAAACTACAGCAAAAGCCTACCGACAAGCTTACCACCGGCGATGTAGGCTACATTATTTCAGGTATTAAAACCGCCAAAGAAATAAAAGTAGGCGACACCATTACACATGTCGACAGGCCCTGTGCCGCAGCCATCGAAGGTTTTTCGAACGTTAAACCCATGGTGTTTGCCGGGGTTTACCCGGTTGATGCCGACGATTACGAAGAACTGCGTGCTTCCATCGAAAAACTCCAGCTTAACGATGCTTCGCTCACTTTTGAGCCCGAATCGTCGGCAGCGCTTGGATTTGGATTCCGTTGCGGGTTCCTGGGCTTGCTACATATGGAAATCGTTCAGGAGCGCCTCGATCGCGAATTTAACATGGACGTGATCTCCACTGTTCCGAACGTAATGTATAAAATTATCACCACCAAAGGTGAAGAACTTGAAGTGCACAATCCATCAGGCATGCCCGATGTTACCTGGATTGATGATATTTACGAACCCTTTATAGCTGCACAGGTAATTTCGAAATCCGATTACCAGGGCGCTATCATGAAACTATGCCTCGAAAAACGCGGTACATTGCGCAACCAGGTTTACCTCACCCAGGACCGTGTAGAGCTGAGTTTTGATCTGCCACTGGGCGAAATTGTTATCGATTTCTACGATAAACTCAAAAGCATCTCGAAAGGATATGCTTCCTTCGACTACCACATTTCCGATTATCGCAAAGCCGACCTTGTAAAACTTGACATACTGCTGAACGGAGATCCCGTTGATGCCCTGAGCACCCTGATACATCGTGAAAACGCTTATAATTTCGGCCGCCGCATTTGCGAAAAACTGAAAGAACTGATACCCCGGCAGCAATACGAGGTTGCCATACAGGCCGCTATCGGGGCCAAGATTATTGCGCGCGAAACCATTAAACCACTTCGTAAGGACGTTATTGCCAAGTGTTACGGCGGTGATATTTCGCGTAAACGGAAACTGCTCGAAAAACAGAAGAAAGGAAAGAAACGCATGCGGCAGATTGGAAACATCGAAGTGCCCCAAAGTGCATTCCTAGCCGTACTTAAACTCGATTAATACCGGTAATGCAAAACATATCCGGGAAGTAGCCAACAACCAGTTTTGAAATGGATTTCGGAACAGCTACTTTTACTTCAGCATTATTAGTAATAGCATGGCTGTTACGCGTTTACATCGGCTAAATCGGGACCTGATCAGGTTGTAGTTTTTTGCGCCAGTAAATCAAATGTACATTTCAAGTTTCCGGGGTTTGCTGAAATACCCCGAATCCATGTTCAGTGTAAAAGCTTGTTCCGATAGGGATAAGGAGTGAACATATAACCGGCACCTTTGTTTTTATGCCATATTGTTCTAATATTCAATATATTAAGAGAATAACAACATGAATCCAGTATCGCAGTTACCTAAAGAAATTTACCGCAGTTATGTTTGTACCCATGCCAACCTGCCACCGGTTGAGAGCACACACCAGTTTGTAGATGAACTTGTTATGTTCTTTTTCCCGGTGAAAGCCAATCGTACAGTTTCGCTAAAATCGCTGCAAAAAGAGTTGCGGCGGCTTCGGTTCCGGCTCGGCGAATTACTATACCCTATACATGGAGATGATGAGGATGAGGTAACCCAAATTGTGGAGTCCTTCTTCAATAGTCTTCCGGAAGTGTACCACCACATGCTCAGGGATGCGGATGCTTTTGTAAACAGCGATCCATCGGCAAAGGGAAAAGAGGAAGTCATTATGTCGTTCCCGGGATTTTACGCTATTTCGGTATACCGTATCGCCCACGAATTACACAAGTTAAATGTTCCGCTGCTACCGCGTATCATGAGTGAATATATCCATGGCAAAACCGGCATCGACATTCATCCCGGGGCTGTTATAGGCAGAAATTTCTTTATCGATCACGGTACCGGGGTTGTGATAGGCGAAACCACCGAAATAGGCGATAATGTTAAAATATACCAGGGCGTAACCCTTGGTGCGCTTTATGTGGAACGCGCCCTTCGCGACCAGAAACGACACCCGACCATACAGGACAATGTTATAATTTACGCCGGAAGTACCATACTTGGCGGAAAAACAGTAATTGGACACGATTCGGTAATTGGCGGAAATGTGTGGCTAACCGAAAGCGTTGAACCTTTCTCATTGGTTTACCACCAGCCCCAGATTGTAATCCGCGATAAAAAAGATTTCGTGGAACCCCTGAATTTCTACATCTGAGCAATTCGGATGAACTAGCGTGATTATAATTTCAGCAGTAGTTTTACAGCCCTGCGAATTTCCTGCATTCAAAAAATATTCTCAATTAAAAAAATGAAAATATTTTAAATCTGCTGTAACTTTATGGTGCAATTAAACGTATTACTCACGGAAACCGACAACCAAAAACCAAAGCCTGCAGCATGACCACAGCCGAATATAATTCATGTGCTGACTTATACTCCGACGGAGTGTATCGTTTTATCCTGAAAAACATTAAGGATAGAGATACCGCCCAGGATATTGTGCAGGAATCGTATGTAAGGATGTGGGAAAAAGTGAAAGAAATTTCGTACGAAAAAGCACGTGCTTACCTTTTTACCACGGCCTACCATACCATGATAGACCATATACGCAAAAATCAGCGCATCAGTTCTTTGGACGACGATTATACACTCACCCACGACGAATCGCCAGGTACTTACAACGACCTGAAGGAAGTAATAAACGAAGCGGTTTCGAAACTTCCGGAAGTACAGCGCTCGGCAATTATGCTGCGCGATTACGAAGGGTACTCATACGAAGAAATCGGTGAAATCCTCCAACTCAGCGAATCGCAGGTTAAAGTGTATATTTTCAGGGCACGCACTTTTTTAAAACAATACATCGGAAGCCTCGACCTGGTTATCTAGTACACAAAGCATACAAAAGTTAAATAAAATGAAAATCAACAGGGACAATTACGAAACGTATTTCCTCGACTATCACGAAGGGCAGTTAAGCCCCCGGATGGCTGAGGAGGTTTTGCTTTTTGTCGATCGGAATCCCGATCTGGCAGTTGTTTTTCATGATTTCGAATCGGTATCGCTGGTGGCTGATCCGGAGATTGTATTCGAGAAAAAATCAGCCTTAAAAAAAAACCAGGTTTTTGCCACTTCACTGATCAATGAATCAAATTATGAAGAATGGTTTTTTGATGATTCCGAAGGCCTGCTGAACGACGAACAAAAGTCAGCCATTGAAGAGTTTATAAGCATAAATCCACAGTTTGAGAAAGACCGCAAGCTTTTTGCAGCAGCACGGCTTACAGCAGATACTGAAGTAAGGTTCGAAAATAAGGAGTCGCTCAAACAAAAAGCAATACCGGTTGGCGCCATCCATGCCGAAACATACGAAACCTTTATGGCCCGCGAGCTGGAAGGCGACCTCTCCCCTGACGAAAAGCTGCAGCTTCAGGAATTTATGCAATACAACCCGCAGCTTGAAAAAGACAGGAAACTGTTCTCGCTCACCAGGCTCAGCCCCGATACCTCAATTGTTTTCGCCGATAAAGAAAGCCTCAA
>DGQJ01000404.1:0-507 GCA_002389705.1 Bacteroidales bacterium UBA4417 | reverse complement strand
AGCTGCAAAAACAATATCTCCGGTTGCTGAAACAGGAAATACTGAAAAAGAAAACAGCCAACAGTCGCAGGGAAATACAGGCACTGAATTGGTTGATGTGAATCAGGAGCCTGGTACAGCATTAGCCAGCAGGCAGCAAATTAGTCCGCTCGATCCGTTAACATCAGCAAAAGTTACTACCCGCTCCTATGTTGCTCCCGAGTATACTTTTATCAGGATGAGCCAGATGTACCAGAACGAGAACCTCGAATTTTATTACAACCTGAAACTTTCGGAAGAAATAGCCTACGCCGAGGCAAACGCTAAAGATAAAAATCCGGTCAAAACCTTGTTTAACGCCGTTACCGGCCGGTCGTCGGGCGATATGCTGGCTTCAAAGCAGGAAGGAGGACCCGCTCAGGACAAAAAGAACATTTCATTGTGGACCGTTGCCGAAGCCGGAGTTCAGACATTTAATAAAATTACATCCAGTGATGTTGAACTGAATCTGCATAAAAACGAGGAAGG
>DGQJ01000047.1 GCA_002389705.1 Bacteroidales bacterium UBA4417 | reverse complement strand
CGAATGGGAATTTGCAGCATACGGGTTGGTTGGAAACACACATTATGAAAGAGTTGTTGAGCGTCGCATTTATCCATGGAACGGAACTGTGCTCCGCACCGACGAAAAAGCGTATTATGGAAATTACGTGGCCAACTTCAAACGCGGAAGAGGCGACTACATGGGCGTAGCCGGCAACCTGAACGATGGTGCTGCTATTCCTGCCGAAGTGGGTTCATTCTGGCCCAACGACTATGGCCTCTACAATATGGCAGGCAACGTAGCCGAATGGGTTATGGATGTATATCGTCCTTTAAGCTTTGAAGATGTTAGCGACTTTGCTCCTTTCCGTGGTAATACCTTCCAGACCAAACAAACCGATGCACAGGGTTACCTGGTTCCCAAGGACAGCCTCGGCCGGATAAAATACCGCCCGGTTCGGGAAGAAGAAGCCATGGGTCGTTTCAACTACCGCAAAGCCGATAACATCAACTACCTCGACGGCGATAACCAATCGCTTGCAGGCATTGACTGGCTTGCACCAAACGAAGGAGGCACCACCACTGATAAAATGTACGAATACGGAACTTCATCGCTGATCAGCGACCAGGTAAGGGTATACAAAGGCGGATCGTGGCGCGACCCGGCGTATTACCTCAGCCCGGCGGCCCGCCGTTCGCTCGACGAAAAAATGTCGACAAACTACATCGGATTCCGTTGTGCCATGGGCGCTGTTGGCGGTTCAGCTCCGTCAGGAAAATAGAATATCTTTTTGTTTATAAAAAAACCCATCCTTTAGCCGGATGGGTTTTTTAATTTAAGTACTTTGCATAATCAAAACCCGGAAAGCCTTATGCATACCACCCTCGATGAACTTTACAACATTTTTATCAAGCACCGGACCATCTCAACTGATTCAAGGCAAATCCCGGATGGTTGCCTGTTTTTTGCCCTGAAAGGTGAGAATTTTAACGGTAATGTATATGCCAAAGCCGCAATTGAAAACGGAGCTGCCTATGCCGTAATCGACGATAGCTCCTTCGAAGGAGATAAAACCCTGCTTGTCGACGATGTACTCACTGCGTTGCAGCAATTGGCGCTTATGCACAGGCGCAAACACAACATACCTGTGCTGGCAATTACAGGCAGCAATGGGAAAACTACTACCAAGGAACTTATTAATGCAGTACTGAGCCGGAAATACCGTGTAACCGCCACCAGGGGAAACCTCAATAATCATATCGGCGTTCCGCTTACGTTGCTCGGAATAACAACGGATACAGAACTTGCCATCATCGAAATGGGCGCAAACCACCAGGGCGAAATTGCCCAACTCTGTTCTTTTGCTGAGCCCACTCACGGAATGATTACAAATATCGGGAAGGCCCACCTCGAAGGCTTTGGAGGATACCAGGGCGTGATAAAAGCAAAAAGCGAACTGTATGCCTGGCTGCGCGATTCCGGGGGAAAAGTTTTTGTAAATGCTGGGAATGAATTGCTGATGGAACTCACCACAGGCATGAATCGGGTTTTATATGGATCGGAACAAAATGCCTATTGCCGGGGAACCATCGGTACAGGTTCCGAAATGCTGTATATCAACTGGTATTCCGGTGCTGATATCATTCCGGTTAGCACCAATCTTGTCGGAAGTTATAATTTCGAAAATGCCATGGCCGCTATATGTATAGGTATGTTTTTCGAAGTTCCCTCAGAAAAGGTACAGTCAGCAATATCGGAATATTTGCCCTCCAATAGCCGGTCGCAGGCCATGAAAACAGCTAATAATTCGATAATCCTCGATGCATATAATGCCAATCCCACAAGTATGCAGGCTGCTCTCAGCAATTTCAGCCAGGTTAAGGCAGATCATAAAATGGTGATATTGGGTGATATGCTTGAATTGGGCGAAGAAAGCCCGGCCGAACACCAGGCGATTATTGACCTGGTGCAGAAATCAGCATTTGAAAAAGCAATATTTGTTGGCCCTGAATTTAAAAAGGCTGCTGGTCAGCGGTTTATATGTTTCGTACATTCGGATGAAGCATACCAATGGCTGCTTGAACAAAAACCCGAAGGTTATACCATACTAATAAAAGGATCGCGTGGTATACAAATGGAGAAAGTACTCGAAGCTTTATAAAAATTTTAATACCAGAAAGGCAATAAATTTCCCAGCCATTAAGCCATGCAAAAACACTGTATCATCGGGATTATGTCGGGAACTTCACTTGATGGAGTAGACCTTGCTTATTGTGAATTTGAAGAAACGGGCCATTCGTATACCTTTAATATAGGTGCCTGCGAAACCATAGGGTACACAGATAACTGGCTCGCGCAATTGTACGCACTGCCTGGCGCATCAGCCCTTGAATATGCTGAAACACACACCCGGTATGGGAATTACCTGGGTGAGCTGGTTCGAAATTTTATCGGCAGACACCACCTTGAAGTTGATTTTGTTGCCAGCCACGGGCATACTATTTTCCACAACCCGGCAAACCATTTCACGGCCCAGATCGGCGAAGGGGCAGCCCTGGCTGCGGCATGCGGGTTGCCTGTGGTGTGCGATTTCCGCACGGGTGATGTGGCCGCAGGCGGACAAGGTGCCCCCCTGGTTCCCATGGGCGACCAGTCCCTTTTTCCCGAATATGATTACTGCCTGAACCTGGGCGGATTTGCAAATATCTCGATGCAAATAAAAGGCGAACGCCTGGCTTTCGATATTTCTCCCGCCAATATCATGCTCAATTATTTTGCTGCTCAAAAAGGGAAAGTTTATGATAAAAACGGCGCCATAGCAGCTGCAGGCAAAACAGATGAAAACCTGTTACAAACCCTCAACAACCTGGGGTATTATCAAATGGAACCGCCTAAATCATTGGGCCGCGAATGGATCGAAAAAGAAATAATTCCGCTTATCCGGCTTTTCAATATCAGCACCGAAGATGCGGCATGTACGTTTTGTGAACATATCGCCATGCAGATTGGAGCCGTTACCGACCATAATCCGTTGAAACGGATGCTGGTTACCGGTGGAGGAGCGTTCAACACTTTCCTGGTAAGCCGAATTGCAGCCAACACCCAGGTGCAGCTCCACATTCCCGATGCAAATATTGTTAATTATAAGGAAGCCATCATATTTGCCTACCTGGGCTTGCTGAGGATGCAGCAAAAGCCCAACTGCCTGGCTTCGGTAACAGGTGCAATTCACAATGTATCAGGCGGTGCCGTTTACCTGCCCTGAAATAACCGGAACCTGATCAAATATTGAAGTTACATTTTACGATTATGTTGCTGTTTTTATCTACTTTTGCGCCTTCAAAAAAACAGTCCATCCTGTAGTAACCTACTGAAATAAAGAATTTTCGACAACCAGAAGCATTATGAATCCCTCTAAAAAAGCTTTATTTCCCCTGCTAACACTCGTACTCCTGATCATTCCGGCCATCAGTTTTGCTGCAGGAACAGATACTGTACCTTCGCTATTCGGCATCCGGCTGGAGTTTATTGTATTTGCACTTACCCTGGTTGGCGTAGCTGTGTTTCACAACAAGACCATGATTGTTGCCCTCACCGGGCTGGCCGTATTGCTTGTAGTGAAATATAGTTTTCAGTCGGAGTATTCGTTTCTTGAACATATTGCAGGAACATCGCAAACTGAGGGCGAATGGCGTACCTTACTAAACCTTACCGGGTTGTTGTTCGGATTTGGAATCCTTGCCAAAATATTCGAGGAATCGGGCGTGCCGGATAAACTGCCTGCTATTTTGCCCGACGATTGGAAAGGCGGCTTCGTATTGCTGATGTTGATTTTTGTATTGTCAAGTTTCCTTGATAACATTGCCGCAGCCATGATTGGTGGTACTGTAGCCGTAGTTGTTTACAAAGGCAAAGTGCACCTCGGTTACCTGGCAGCCATTGTTGCAGCCAGCAACGCCGGTGGTTCCGGTTCGGTAGTTGGCGACACAACCACTACCCTGATGTGGATTGATGGTGTAAACCCGCTTGATGTTACCCATGCCTATGTGGCAGCTTTATCGGCTATGTTTATTTTCGGAATTCCTGCAGCCATCGTTCAGGACAGGTTCCACCGGATACAAAAGAACCCGGGTAAAAAGGCTAAACTTGACTCAGTTAAGATTATTCTGGTTGCTACCATACTGGTTGGCGCAATACTTACCAATTATTTACTCGATTTTCCGGCATTAGGTGTTTGGATTGTCATTGTCATTGGATCTTTTTTCACGAAGACACCCTGGGATGAGATTCCAAAATCAGTGCAGGGCACAATTTTTCTCCTGGCATTGGTAACCTGTGCTTCCTTAATGCCTGTAAATGAACTTCCGGCTGCTACCTGGCAAACGGCATTCTCACTTGGCTTTGTTTCGGCTGTATTCGATAACATCCCGCTAACAAAACTTTGCCTCGACCAGGGTGGTTACGACTGGGGAGTGCTGGCTTACACAGTAGGTTTCGGTGGTTCGATGATCTGGTTTGGATCATCTGCCGGTGTTGCACTTTCGAATATGTTTCCCGAAATGCGATCGGTAGTAAACTATGTAAAAAAAGGATGGTTTGTAACAGTGGCGTACATTATAGCATTTTTCATTATGCTAGGTATCGTTGGCTGGAATCCGCATGCGCCACATCGCAAAAATCAGAATACAACGCATACCGAAGAGCCGGCTTCCTTACCTGCTGGTGAAACCGGCAGCATATCGCATTAAGAAGTTCTCTTTTTTAAAAAACGTGCCTGAAGTATCATTGAAAGAAAAAAATGAAAAAAAGCAGCTCTTTACATCACAATGCACTGTCAGTAGCAGGCATTATAATTACGATGGGAATAGTTTTCGGCGATATCGGAACTTCTCCGTTGTACGTGATGAAAGCTATTTTGTCAGGGGCAAGAGGCGCCATTGAAACCGATTTTATTCTGGGTGCAATATCGTGTATCATCTGGACACTTACTTTACAAACCACGGTAAAGTATGTATTAATCACACTGCGTGCCGACAATAAAGGTGAAGGTGGTATTATGGCACTGTATGCCCTTGTGCGTAAACGCAGAAAATGGCTTTTTGCCCTGGCTATTATAGGTGGAAGTACGCTGCTGGCTGATGGCATTATTACACCCTCCATTACTATAGTTTCGGCTGTTGAGGGGCTTCAGCTCCAGTTTCCCGAAATACAGGTTCTGCCCATTGCACTAGTAATAGTTACTTCTTTGTTCCTGGTGCAACAGTTTGGCACCTCGGCTATCGGTAAATCTTTCGGGCCTATCATGATGGTTTGGTTCGGAATGCTGGCTATACTTGGTTTCGTACAACTTGTGCAGATGCCGGTGGTGCTGAAAGCGTTTAATCCATATTATGCAGCAAACCTGCTGTATCATTATCCCCATGGTTTCCTGCTGCTCGGAGCGGTATTTTTGTGTACTACCGGCGCCGAGGCCCTTTACTCCGACCTTGGGCATTGTGGGATAAACAACATACGGATAAGCTGGATTTTTGTGAAAGTAAGTCTGATCCTGAATTACCTTGGACAGGGTGCCTGGATACTGATGCAGCATAAACCCGGTATTGAACTACCAAACCCGTTTTTCGCCATCATGCCGGCCAGTTTCCAGTTATTCGGCGTTTTAATAGCTACCGCGGCAGCTGTAATTGCCAGCCAGGCCCTGATCAGTGGCTCATACACAATCATCAGTGAAGCCATCCAGCTGAATTTCTGGCCAAAAGTTCGTATTACTTATCCTACCACCCGAAAAGGCCAGATGTATATTTCATCTATCAACTGGTTCCTATTTGCCGCCTGTGTGGTGGTAATTCTCATGTTCAAGTCATCGTCGAATATGGAAGCCGCTTACGGATTAGCAATAACCATTACCATGCTGATGACAACTTTCCTGATGCTTTTTTACCTTGTAACAACCAGAAGAAAAGCATGGTATATAGTGGTATTTGCCCTGGTTTACCTTACCATTGAAGGAACGTTTCTGGCAGCAAACCTGGCCAAGTTTATACATGGTGGCTGGTTTACCCTTTTACTTGCCGGCATGATTGCTTTTATCATGTATACCTGGCACAGGGGCCGGAATATTAAAAACCAGTTTACCCGTTTTGTTAAAATTGCCGATTATGCCCAAACCATTAAGGATATAAGCCACGATGAAAGCATTCAGAAATTTGCTACCAACCTAGTGTATATCACACACGCCGACCTGAAGACCGACATCGAAACCAAGATCCTGTATTCCATCTGCAATAAAAAACCCAAACGGGCCGACACTTACTGGTTCCTGCATGTGCATATTACTGACGAACCCCATACCATGGAATATTCGGTGGATAAAATTATTCCGGGAGTGGCGATGCGGGTCGAATTCAGGCTGGGATTTAAAGTGCAGCCACGTATAAACCTTTATTTTAAACATGTACTCCAGGAACTGGTTGCGCAGCACGAAATCGATCTCAAATCGGGTTATCCCTCGCTCAGGCGACATCATATCCCGGCTGATTTTCATTATATTATCATCAGGCGGATACAAAATTACGACTTCGATTTCCCGGCACTGGAACAGTTTATTATGGATGTGTACCGCTGGCTTACCAAAACCTCTACCTCCGATATCAGGGCCTACGGTCTCGACACAAGTAATGTAACTGAGGAAAAAGTTCCTTTCGTGATTGAAACCGGTAAACGGAATGTTTTGTCGCGCGTTAAATAATAGACAGGGCTAAACCCCGCCAATAAGATAAACTACTTATTGATTAGCCGAAGATTTCTTATGAGGTGTCAGGATACGACCAGATGCTGCTTTCAACAATACATTCAGTTTTATGCTGGTTTAACATTTTAATACACAATGTTAAGCCTTTTAATCAGGACATTACCTAAACAGAGAGTTAAACTTTTCCCAGGTTTCTATTAACAAAATCCTGTTTGTAAATCCCTTATATTTTATTGAAAATTTGAAACTAACAGTGATATCTTTATACTGAAAACTATTCACTTATGATTTACGGAGTCATCCTTCAAATAGCTCAGTCAGCCGGCACCTTATCTGACACTGTAAAGGAAACATTAACCACCGTTTCGGAGCAGGCAGCCAGGGTTCCTGTAGCTTCACTCTCCATCTGGGAGTTAACCCTGAAAGGAGGTTGGGTGATGATACCCATTGCCCTGCTTTCGCTTTTATGTTTCTATATTTTTATAGAACGGTATATCATTATAGCAAATGCCACGAGACATGATACTGAATTCATGCATAATATCCGTGATTTCATGAAAAACGACAGGCTCGATTCGGCACTGTCGCTCTGCCAAAATACACATAGCCCGCTTGCGCGCATGATTGAAAAAGGATTGATGCGGATAAGCCGGCCGTTAAGCGATATTAATGCCGCTATCGAAAATGTGGGAACCACCGAGGTTGCCAAACTCGAAAAAAACATCTCGCTACTGGGTACAGTTGCCGGTGCCGCGCCCATGCTTGGTTTCCTGGGTACTGTTACAGGCATGGTAAAAGCATTTTACGATATGTCAGTCGCCGGCAACAATTTAACCATACAAATTCTATCGGGCGGCATCTACCAGGCACTCATTACCACGGTTGCAGGACTCATTGTAGGAATTGTTGCTTATTTCTGCTATAACCTGCTGGTGGCAAAAATCAGGAGAGTAGTTTTGAAAATGCAGTTGAGGGCTGCTGAGTTTATGGACTTGCTTCATGAGCCGTCAAAAAAATAAGTAACCAGGCTTTTCAACCGATCAAAATCTGCGGCAATGGCTATACAGATGCAAAACAAAATAAATACTGAGTTCAGCATGTCATCCATGGCCGATATGGTTTTCCTGTTGCTGATATTTTTTATGCTCACCTCCACACTGGTAAACCCTAATGCCATTAAACTGATGCTGCCCGAAAGTTCGGGCAGAACCATAGCAAAACAAAGCACTTTTGTTTACGTTGACTCAGCGATGCGTTATTATGTAAACGAAAAACCTGCCAGCGAACAGAACCTGAAACAAATGATTTCGAAATCACTGATCGGGGTAACCGATGGCGTTATTGTAATCCGGGCCGACCGCAATGTTCAGATGCAATCGGTAGTGAATGTAATTGAAGCTGTAAACCAGATGAATGCGCTTCTGAAGACCCATCATAAAATTATACTGTCAACCAAACCAAAACTGCCATAAACCGGGGAATGAAGTTCCCAGGAAAGCAGTCAGAAAAATCTTCGCAGTACGGGTAAATCCTGAATCAAGTCAATAAACAAATGCTTTCGAACCAAGAGCAAAAAGAACGCACATCAAGGATCATTGCCCTGGCAGGAACTATTCTGCTACATGCTTTGGTTTGCCTGGTTTTGCTCAGGATGGCACTTCAGGAACCATCCATATTCCTGCCTGAAGAAGGTATTGACGTCGACCTAAACTATCCGGGCGAAATTGCTACCTCAGATGACTCAATCATGAAGACACAATATCAAAATCGGGATTCGATGAAAACAGTTGCATCAAGCAACTGGGCTGAAGCTTTGTCGACTGAAAACCAGGATCGTACAAATGCAGGCAAGCAATCGGGGAATAACACAGTAAAGCCCCGGACAATCATTGAAACCCCGCTGGCCCGGATTGTAAACCCAAAACTGGCAAAGCCTTCGGGCAACACCACACCGGCTGAAAAATCATTGCAAGCTAATACATTTAAGCCCGGGGAAACAGCCAAACCAAGCCAATCAACTCCACCGACAGGCAAAAATGCGGATCATAAAACCTACACAATTTTGGTTCAGCTTGGGGAGCGCGAAGCAGTGAACCTTGCACAGCCCGCATTTAGTCCGGGTACAGAAGGCCGTATCGCAGTTTCAATCATTGTGAACCGTGAAGGCAAAGTAGTTTACGCATCTTCGGCTAACAAAGGAACTACCATACAGGACATCCGGGTCCGCATTCAGGCTGAGGACGCCGCCCGAAAAACCATTTTTGCGCCCGATCCGCAGGCTGACAGCGAGCAGAAAGGCATGATTACATTCACCCTGTCGAAGCCCAAATAATTAT
>DGQJ01000401.1:2091-5916 GCA_002389705.1 Bacteroidales bacterium UBA4417 | reverse complement strand
TAAACGGAACAGTCTTTTTATCGGGGAGCAAAAATTTTCGGGACATGCTGAACATATTTTCCGCGACCGGGTGCTTCACCATGGCACCATTCTTTGGAACACCGACCTGGCAGCGCTTCAAAATTGCCTGGCTCCTTCGAAGTCGTTCAGCAGCAAAGCCATGGAATCTGTACGCAGCGAAGTGTGTAATTTAGCCCCACTCCTACCCGATTACACAGGAATTCAGCAATTTACCGAAAACCTGGTTAACTGGCTATTAGCCTATTATAAAGACAGTACATCGTATACATTGCAGGATACTGACCTGGATGCCATCAGTGCACTGGCAGAAACAAAATATAAAACCTGGCAGTGGAATTTCGGATATTCGCCTGCATACAGCTTTATTGTTCAAATTCCGCTCAGGCAAGAAACAGAGCCGGCAGTTGTTAGGGTCGAAAACGGCAAAATTGCAGGAATTGAACCCGGTAAAGACTCGCCAGGGCTGCCTATAGCCGCAAAGCTTCAAAACATGCTGGGATTGTTGCACAGGGAAGAAGATATTGACAGGTTTGTAAAAAATAACCGCGAGCTACTTGAACTAGATGGCATCAATACTGTTAGATTTACAGAAGCTTTTTTTGTGTAGTTACTTCATCATTATGATTTTAAAACTTTATACCGGCTATGAATGCAAATGAGATTTTCGACAGGTTATGGACCGATTATACCGCCCAGAATCCTGAGGCAAAAAAGGTGTACGATTGTTTTATAGCTGAAGGCGAAACCGTTGAAAACGACCATATTGCCTTCCGCACATTTTTCGACACGCGTATAAATGTTGACGTACTTGCACGACCGTTTCTCGAAGCCGGGTATGAGCAGAAAGGATATTATATTTTTGAGGACAAGCATCTTACGGCCAAGCATTACGAGCATAAAACCCTGCACAATGCGCCGCGGGTGTTCATCAGCCAGCTAATGACCGAACATTTCAGTCCTGATTTTCAATCAGTTGTGAAGCAATGTGCTGCCAGGGTTCCCGACGAGCTGGTATTTGGCAACAATTTAATTTTTGCCGGTAACATTTGGGGGCCTCCTTCGTATGAAACATACGAAATGTTGAGGAAAGAGTCGGAATACGCCGCCTGGCTTTATGTGTACGGGTTTGTAACCAATCATTTCACTGTAAGTGTGAATGCGCTCAAAAAATTCTGCAGTTTACAACAGGTAAACCAGTTTTTAAAAGACAAAGGCTTCCTGCTGAATAGCGCCGGGGGCGAAATAAAGGGAACTCCCGGCGAACTGCTTGAGCAGTCGAGCACTAAAGCAGGTTTACTTGAATTTAATTTTGTGGAAGGCACCTTCGAAATTCCATCGTGTTACTACGAATTTGCCCTCCGTTACCCGGATACTGACGGAAAATTGTACTCAGGATTTATTGCCAAATCGGCGGATAAAATTTTTGAAAGTACCGATTTCTATAAAAAATAAAATTACGCCATCGGGCTCAGGAAGCAGATCTCTCAAAAAAGGATCTGCTTTTTTTATGCATTCATCTGAATTACCATCCCAGTAAATTCTTAATGATCAGTATAACTGCAAGTTATAAGTAAAATATAATGCAATAACCTCCGATTCCCGAAAGTATGACTACAATTTTGTACTTTTGATAAAAATTAGTAACTGGATGAAACTTGCCTTCCGAAGCTTTACTTTACTCATTGTTAGCCTTTTATGTTCCTATGCTGTCGTAGCGCAACACAACAATTCATTTGCAGGTATCAGGTTCGGTGCAGCATTACCCATGGGCGAGTTTGCTTCCCACGAGTTTGGCACCGGCGGCTACGCCTTGCTTGGCAAAAGTTTCGGGGGTGAAGCGGCATGGTTTATAAATCCTAAAATCGGGTTTGGGGTGGATGTTTCGATGAATACATTCAATTTCGCCTCCGGTTATTATGCCGAAGATTTTCAGGAACATGAGCCTTCATTTACAAAAATCGAACTGCTTTCATCTCCGTATAAACTTTATACAATTATGGCCGGCGCTTATTACAAAATNNTTACCCAGGTTTAACAGTACTTTTAAACTTATGGGCGGTATGATGCAGGCGCAAACTCCAGACCAGTTTTATGGCGTTGAGGCCTTTATGACGGGTAAAATCACTTTCTGGAAGACCGGTTCGCTCGACAGGAACTATGCACTGCTTACCGGGGCATCCCTCGAATACCAACTTTATGATAAGGTAACANNNNTATTCCGAAATGGCTTTTATTTACCTGAGGGGAAACTCAAGTTATGTGGATTACATGCAGATGCCTGTTTTCAGGTTGCAACCTGGCATTAACATTCATTTCTAAAGTTCAGTTTAATACCTGACTTTTGCCTGAACCGTATTTTTCATCCTAATTCTAACCATATTCAACCATGAAAAACATCAAAAAACATTACCATATCAAGGCAACGGCCGAGGATATTTTTACTGCCCTCACTAACCCGCTTACCATAGAAATATGGACCGGAGCCGCTGCCGTAATGGAACCTGTTGCAGGAAGCGAGTTTTCGCTTTGGGATGGTGATATTACGGGTATGAACCTCGAAATCGAGCCGGGTAAAAAGATTGTCCAGGAATGGTTTTTTGAAGATGATGAGGATATGCCATCGGAACATAAATCAATAGTTACCATAAAGTTGCATGCCGAAGGCAGCTCTACAGATGTTGAATTGCTGCACATAAATATTCCCGACGAGGCTTTTGATAACATTGTGGAAGGCTGGGACAAATATTATTTCAAACCCCTGAAAGAACTTGTGGAGGAATAGATGGAGCTAAAAATTATACCGCACAATAAACTGAATGAACTGAAATCGGCCATCAAGGGTGAAGTTTTTGCTGATGAGTACACCCGCCTGCTGTATGCAACAGATGCATCGGCTTACCGCCAGATCCCGCAGCTGGTTGTGCGCCCTGCCGATGCTACCGATCTGAAAACCCTGATTGCATTTGCACGCAACCTTGGCACTTCTTTAATCCCCAGGGCCGCAGGCACTTCGCTTGCCGGGCAGGTTGTGGGCGGAGGAATTGTGGTTGATGTATCGAAGCATTTTACAAATATTATTGAGCTTAACGAGGAAGAACATTGGATCAGGCTGCAGCCGGGAATTGTACTCGACGAACTGAACAAAATGCTGGAGCCCAAAGGTTTATTCTTCGGCCCTGAAACTTCCACCTCCAACCGCTGTATGATTGGCGGCATGGTAGGCAATAACTCGTGCGGTTCGCATTCGCTGGTTTACGGTAGTACCCGTGATCATTTGCTCGAAGTAAAAGCATTGCTGAGTGACGGTTCGGAGGTTGTTTTTGGAAAACTTACCAAACCGGAGTTTGAGAACAAATGCGGGTTGCAAACCCTCGAAGGCGAGGTATACAGGAATATTCGCAGTATACTCGCAAACCCCGAAAACCAGGCTGAAATAGAAGCGCAGTTCCCTGATAAATCGATACACAGGCGCAATACAGGCTATGCCATCGACCTGTTGCTCAACAACCAGCCATTTACCGAAACGGGTGATGAATTCAACTTCTGCCGGCTGATTGCCGGTTCCGAAGGCACATTGTGCTTTATTACCGAGATCAAGCTCAACCTTGTGCCCCTCCCTCCGAAGGAAAAAGCACTGGTGTGTGTGCACTGCAATTCGCTGGATGAGGCTTTCAGGGGAAATATTATTGCGCTCAGGCATAAGCCGGTAGCTATTGAGCTGATGGATAACATTATCCTTGAACAGACCAAGGCCAATATTTCGCAGCGCAAAAACCGCTTTTTCCTGCAAGGCGATCCTGCAGC
>DGQJ01000401.1:0-2012 GCA_002389705.1 Bacteroidales bacterium UBA4417 | reverse complement strand
GTAAACCCGGAGGTGTTGCCCGAATATATGAACGATTTCAGGCAGATGCTCCAGGACCTGAACCTTGATTGTGTGTATTATGCGCATATCGCCACCGGCGAACTTCACCTGCGACCGGTATTAAACCTGAAGGATCCAAAAGATGTTGAGCTTTTTCATACCGTGGCCCTCGAAACGGCTAAACTGGTGAAGAAGTATCGGGGTTCGCTCAGCGGCGAACATGGCGACGGACGCCTCAGGGGCGAATTCATCCCGATGATGATCGGCGATCATAATTATGCCCTACTCGAAAGCATTAAGCAAACCTGGGACCCGCAACACATTTTTAATCCGGGTAAAATCACCGCTACGTCACGCATGAACAGCAGCCTGCGGTTCGATTCGGATATAAAGGTTGAAGAACCGGAAACCATATTCGATTTTTCGTCTACCCATGGTTTGCTGCGCGCGGCTGAACAATGCAATGGCTCGGCCGATTGCCGCAAAAGCGCCGTAATTGGCGGCACCATGTGCCCCAGCTATATGGCTACCCTCGACGAAAACGCTACCACCCGCGCCAGGGCCAATATTTTACGCGAATTCCTTACGCATTCCGGCAAGAAAAACCGCTTCGACCACCAGGAAATATACCAGGTGATGGATCTCTGCCTTTCGTGCAAGGGTTGTAAAAGCGAATGCCCCAGCAACGTGGATATGGCCCGGTATAAGGCCGAATTCCTTCAACACTGGCACGATGCCAATGGTGTTCCACTCCGCACACGAATTATTGCCAACATTTCGAAACTGAATAAACTGGGCATGCTGGTGCCTTCGGTATTTAACTTTTTCGTAACCAACTCCTTTACATCAGGGGTAATGAAGAAGACACTGGGTTTTGCCCCAAAACGCAGCATCCCGGCTTTATATAAAATGACCCTTCGCAGCTGGTTGAAGCGGCAACGCCATTCAGGTTTTGTTGCTACCAAAGGAAAGGTATATCTTTTTGCGGATGAATTCACCGATTTCAATGATGTAGAAATAGGCATCAAAGCCATTAAAGCATTGAACAAGCTTGGCTATGCCGTCG
Organism: Bacteroidales bacterium UBA4417; assembly: GCA_002389705.1. Lineage (GTDB taxonomy): Bacteria > Bacteroidota > Bacteroidia > Bacteroidales > UBA4417 > UBA4417. The sequence goes on along the minus strand of DGQJ01000401.1, from coordinate 946 downwards.
AGATACCTGATCATGTGGAAAGTGGCCGCGCTTACCTTTCGAAAGGAATGGTGCGTAAAGCCCAGGCATTAGCAAAGAAAAATATAATGAAACTGCAATCCGTTGTTTCGGAACAAACCCCGCTGGTGGGTATTGAGCCCTCGGCAATATTGAGTTTCCGCGACGAATACCCCGACCTGGCTGGAAATGAACTCAAGGCCGGGGCCCTGAAAATTGCACCCCATTGCCTGATGTTCGATGAGTTTATTATGCGCGAAGTTCAGAAAGGCAATATTACCCCGGCACAGTTTACGGATGCGAAGCAACAGGTGCGTCTGCACGGGCATTGTCACCAGAAATCACTTTCATCCACTGGCCCGACTAAAGACATGCTTTCGTTGCCGGTTAACTATACGATTGATGAAATTAAATCGGGCTGTTGTGGTATGGCTGGTTCTTTCGGGTACGAAGCTGAACATTACGATGTTTCGATGAAAGTCGGGGAACTGGTGTTACTGCCCGAGGTGCGGAAAACGCCCGCACTCACCCTGATCTCGGCACCAGGTACCAGTTGCCGCCACCAGATTAAAGATGGCACAGGGCGCACCACATTGCATCCCATCGAAGTGTTTTACGATGCACTCAACAAATAAAATCAGGGAGGCATGCATCATCCATTCAGTCCCTTAGTGGTTTTTAAGTTCTGCCCTGCTTGTGGCAGCCAAAGTATTGCGCCCGATTCGGTAAAATCGCTGAAGTGCGCTGCCTGTGGGTTCAGATATTATATCAATATGAATGCCGCGGTTGTTGCGGTGATCAGGAATCAAAAAAATGAAGTGCTGTTTACCACCCGTAAGCACGATCCCTCAAAAGGTATGCTCGACCTGCCCGGCGGTTTTATTGATATGGGCGAAAACGCTGAACATGCTGTAAAAAGAGAGATTCGTGAGGAACTGAACCTGGAAAT
>DGQJ01000403.1:2475-2703 GCA_002389705.1 Bacteroidales bacterium UBA4417 | reverse complement strand
ATTGAACTGCGCGATTTTATGATGGAGTATTTTGCCTTTGGCGATTTTGTGTTTTACGACCCTGATACCCACCGCGAAATTACCCGCGCTCCCGATCTGAAAGCCTTGCAGAAAAGGATTTTCCAGGTTCCTGATAACTCACTGGAGTATCATATTTACAGGAACCACCTTTCGCGTTGGTTGTTTGCAAGGGCGTTGTTTCCACTGGCTGAGTTTTTCAGGGATGTA
>DGQJ01000403.1:0-2350 GCA_002389705.1 Bacteroidales bacterium UBA4417 | reverse complement strand
ATTCCGCAAACCGTGGTGTTGTGTACCGACATTTTTGATGAGTTTATGGAAGACAACGATTTGTATAAAATCGGTCTTTCCGACCTGAGCGATTCCGAAATCCTTATCAACTTTGTGAATGCACGTTTGCCACTGCGGCTTCACGACGATTTGCTCAAGTTTATCCACCTGGGTAAGAAGCCTATTGCCGTACGCTCGTCGAGTTTGCTTGAAGATTCGCATTACCAGCCTTTTGCAGGCGTTTACTCAACCTATATGGTGCCGGTTATGGTTGAAGACGATCGTTTTACCCTCGAATTAGTCAGCAACGCCATCAAAAGTGTTTATGCATCGGTGTTTTTTCATGGAAGCAAAGCTTATATGGCTGCTACCAGCAATGTAATTGATCAGGAAAAAATGGCGGTTGTGCTTCAGCATGTGGCAGGAACGCAGTACGAAGACCGGTTTTATCCTTCTTTTTCGGGTGTGGCGCGATCCATTAATTTTTACCCCATAGCTCCCGAAAAGGCCGAAGATGGCATTGCCAGCATCGCTATGGGGCTGGGGAAATATATTGTCGACGGCGGTGTTTCCATCCGGTTCTCGCCCAAATATCCGCGCAAAATCATGCAGCTTTCGTCGGCCGAAATGGCCCTTCGCGAAACGCAGAAGCACTTTTATGCGCTCGATATGAATCCGTATAGCTTCAGGCCATCAGTGGATGACAGCGTGAATATGAAAAAGCTTAAAATCGATCTGGCTGCCGAGGATTCATCCTTCCGCGATATGGTTTCGACCTTCGATTTCGAAAATCATGTGATCCGCGAAGGCATTTTAACTGAAGGGAAACGACTGGTTACTTTTGCCAACATTCTGAATCATAATAAATTTCCGCTTTCCGAAATATTATCGCTTTGCCTGGAGATGGGTGCACGGGAAATTGGCAAGCCCATCGAAATTGAATTTGCAGTTGAACTGAGCAAGGTAAAAGGGCATCCGTCAATTTTTAACCTTTTACAGATCAGGCCGATTGTTGAAAGCAAGGAAAGAGTGGATGTGCGTATTGAAGAAATTAAATACGAAGAAACCATTCTCTACTCGCATTCGGCTCTGGGCAACGGCACAGTTAATGATTTGCAAGACATTGTATATGTGAAGCCTTCTTCTTTCGATCCTTCAAAGAATACTGACACTGTATTGAAAATTGCTGAAATCAACGATAAATTCCTGGCTGCGCATAAGCAGTATGTGCTTGTTGGCCCCGGCCGCTGGGGATCAAGCGATCCATGGCTGGGTATTCCTGTAAAATGGCCGCAGATTGCTGCAGCAAGACTTATTGTTGAGTCGGGGCTCGATAACTATCGCATCGATCCCAGCCAGGGGACACATTTCTTCCAGAACCTGACCTCGTTCCGGGTAGGATATTTCACCATTCACCCGTATATCAAAGACGGATTTTTCGATGTTGATTATCTCGACAGCCTGCCGGCCGAATACGAGGATGACACCATCAGGCACGTACATTTTGATGCGCCATTAACCATGATCATAAACGGGCGAACAAATTCGGGTGTCCTTATGCGACCTGCATCAACGGCTGAAGTTGCGCCAAAGAAAAAGAAAGAAAAGTAATTGCCGGTATGGTTACCGGTTAAGGGATTCTGGCCACACGTGCCTATAATATGTTGTTTGTTGCTGGTTTCATTACCCGTTCATGGTCCCGATTTCTGATCCGTCGGTAAGGTAATACCTGCGCATCAGGTGAGCCGTGAGGCACGAATGTACCGGTAGTATTGCAACCAGGTCGCCGGGTTTCAGGTTACAGCCTGCCTGCGTAAGCGAAACTATTCCGTGTTCCTGCGAAAGGCTGCCCACTTTCCCGAGTAATTCGCTGTTATCCCATTTGTTTCCATTCCAGCGCACTGCCATTCCGAATATTGCCTGAGGGTCAGGTGGTAACAGTGTGTTTTCCTTCGAAAGATGCACCGCACCGCCATAAATTACAGCCTGCATCCGGTTGTGATGCACCGCCACCACCGGGCACACCAGCGCAACGGCAATATCATCAAGCCCGCATGAGCCCAATGCAAACTGCATTACATCGTAGAATACAAAATTACCGGGACGTATTTCACCAATTCCCTCGGGGATTGGAAGCTGGCTGCACGAGGGCGTATCGCCAACGGAAAGCTGCAGATCCGGATATTGACGGCTGTAAAGTTTTTTCAGCCGTATCAACTTTTCCGCTGCCGAACAGCTTATCTGTTCGAGTTCCTGCCTGTCTTTTGCATGATACGTATGCCCGCTGTGGGTTAAAAATCCTTTAAATTGAAGTTTCGATGCAGTTGTCACTTTCAGGATCTGGTCGATC
>DGQJ01000215.1:2303-2803 GCA_002389705.1 Bacteroidales bacterium UBA4417 | reverse complement strand
GAAGTGGGTTTAATGCAATGGGCCGGTCCAAATACGGGAGCAACTAACGAAAGTAAATTTACCGCCCTACCGGGTGGACATCGTTACATTGATGGCAGATTTCTGAACCGTCGCTATGTTGCTTACTGGTGGAGTATAACGGATGACTCGGCTACAAATGCGTGGGGTATCTATATAGGACATTCTTATAAATACTCCGTTCTGACTAAATTTGGAAAACAAAATGGTTGCTCGGTTCGTTGTTTGAAGGATTAAATAATCTATATACAGCTGCCTGGCGCATTCTGTTTTCGAATACTTTCAATGATCAAAAATCATTTCTTTGAGTTAAGTCGATTAAGGCGCTCCCCTCCTTCCTATAATTGAATTGAGTTCTTGACCAAGATCAGAATTGTCAGATGAAGGTTTTCAAGTATTCAAAAGTTAATAATTGAGTATCCATTAGACCACTTTTTAAAATTCAATTTTACTTAACGCATAATTTAAAAAAACCGCACACT
>DGQJ01000215.1:1577-2132 GCA_002389705.1 Bacteroidales bacterium UBA4417 | reverse complement strand
AGCCAGGCTTCGTTGGCCAGGTACCAGGCAACGGTTTTTTCGAAACCATCGTTAAACTGCACTTCCGGATGCCAGCCCAGGGTTTCGGCAATCTTGGTGGCATCAATGGCATAGCGCAGGTCGTGGCCGGCNNGTTTTCACGATGTCGATATTCTGGCGCTCGTTGTTGCCGCCAATGTTATAGGTTTCGCCATTTTTACCTTCGCGGTATATCAGGTCAATGGCTTTGGCATGATCTTCAACATAAAGCCAGTCGCGCACATTGGTTCCCTGCCCGTAAACCGGCAGTGGTTTTTTATGCCTGATGTTATTGATAATAAGCGGGATAAGCTTTTCAGGAAACTGGTTGGGACCATAGTTATTGGAGCAATTGGAAATTACCACCGGCAGTCCATAGGTGTGGTGATAGGCACGTACCAGGTGATCGCTGCTGGCTTTGGATGCCGAATACGGGCTGCGCGGATCGTAGGGTGTGGTTTCAACAAACTTACCTTCCTCGCCAAGCGAACCGTATACCTCGTCAGTTGAAACATGGTAAAAGCGCTTGCCATCAAA
>DGQJ01000215.1:0-1538 GCA_002389705.1 Bacteroidales bacterium UBA4417 | reverse complement strand
TCGAACAAAGCCATGATAAAATCCTCATCCACGATATCGCCTTTTACAAACTCGTAATTGGGCAGCGACTCAATATCGGTAAGGTTGGCCAGGTTGCCGGCATAGGTAAGTTTATCAAGGTTTACAATATGGGTATCGGGATATTTATTTACCAGCAAACGCACCAGGTGCGATCCTATAAAACCGGCTCCTCCCGTAACAAGTATTTTCTTCATGTTGATTTTTATTTTCCGGATATAACAGCTTAAATATAAACGCTAATGTCTGGTTACTTTACCAGCGATTTTTCCCAGTTCCAGGCCGAAAGCATCATTTCGTCGAGGGTTTTTTCGGCTTTCCAGCCCAGTTCGTCGTTGGCAAACTTCGTATTGGCCCAAACTTTTTCCACATCACCGGGGCGGCGCGGAACGATTTTGTAATTGAGTTTCTGCCCGCTTACCTTTTCAAATGATTTAATTACTTCGAGTACCGAATAGCCTGTGCCGGTGCCCAGGTTAAAAATTTCGAGGTTGAGCTTGCTTTTACCGCCCAGCATACGTTCAACGGCAACCAGGTGTGCCTTTGCCAGGTCGACCACATGAATATAATCACGTATGGCTGTGCCATCGGGCGTATCGTAATCGCTGCCAAAAACACTCAGGCATTCGCGCTTGCCAATGGCTGTCTGGGTAATGAAAGGCACCAGGTTGTTGGGAACACCCAGCGGCAATTCGCCGATTAATGCAGTATGATGTGCCCCGATGGGATTGAAATATCGCAGGGCAATGGCTTTCACCGGGTACGACTGGGTCGAGAAACGCAGAATATCCTCGCACATCTGTTTTGTATTGCCGTAGGGCGACCAGGCAGGTTTTATGGGCGCTTGTTCGGTAACCGGCAGTTCATCCGGCTGACCGTAAACCGTGCACGACGATGAGAAAACCAGGTTTTCGATGCCGTGGGTTTTCATCCCGTCAATCATGTTGATGAGCGACTTCACATTATTACGGTAATATTCCAATGGCTTTTCCATCGATTCGCCNNCCTGTGATGGCGGCAATATTATCGAGCACCTCAATGGAGGAGTTTGATAAATTATCAACAATTACCACATCGTATCCATGTTGCTGAAGTTCAACCACGGTGTGCGAACCAATATATCCGGCACCCCCGGTTACCAGGATTTTTTGTTTACTCATATTTCAAGGAATATTAATTTACGTATTTAAACCTGACAAACAATAAATTACAGTGTATTTCACTGTTTCATTTCTTCATACAAAGGTATTGAAATATTACATCGCACAACAGCAAAGTAAGCCGGGGTAGTCATAATTAGTAATTTTTAAGAAGCCCCTTTTTGTACCTTTGCCAATTAATCACACCAACCTGGTGCCATAACCGGAAAGGATTGTATTTTTACGAATAAATATTACACCCTGTATTATAGTTAACCCAAAACACTGTTGATAAATGAAAATAGCTATTGTTGGAAGTGGATATGTAGGACTGGTTACCGGAACCTGCTTTGCCGAAGTAGGCATTGATGTGGTTTGCGT
>DGQJ01000103.1 GCA_002389705.1 Bacteroidales bacterium UBA4417 | reverse complement strand
CTGCGAACCCAGCACGTAAAGCACTGGCACCGGGATATTTTTAAGTTGGTTTATTACCTTGAAACCTACATCCGACAGGGAGGGAACCTGGTTCAGGATCACAAGGCTGTATGGAGCAAGAGACCCGTTGAAATCAGCCAGCAAAAACTGGTCGACAGTATAATTGCGGTTGTTCTCGATGGATTGTTTTATGGCAGCAACATCAGGATGGGGCGAAGCTGAAAGCAGTAATATTTTCTGACGGCCATCAAGCACTTCAACCAGTATATCCTGGTAGTTGTTAGCGGTGCTGATTTCGCCCGGAACCGCCGGAACCGTAACCCGGTAACGTTGTATGCCCGCTTTTGAGGCTGTAAGTTTCGTGGTATAAGTATGCGTGTACCAGGAAGTATTTACGGTAAAATTTTCGGAATACAACTGCTGGTTACCCGACGAAATATGGATTTTGCCGGCAGTTCCCGTGGCTTTGTGCGCCGTTATTGTGATTTCGACAGGAAAATCGTTGCCCAGGAAGGCAATACGGTTATAATTAACCCTCGAAACAAGTATATCCTTTTGCTGCGAGGTATCGCCCAAAGCCACGGTGTAAATGCTGTAAGGCGCATTATCAGAGGCATACAACGGATCGGTACCCTGGTTATAAATACCATCGCTTGCCATTACCAAAGCTGCCAGGTTACGGTTCGAGAAGCGATCGCGCACTTCGCCGAAAAGCGCCTCCATATTGGTTTTATTTTCGGTAAATGACGGGTTCAATCCATCCGACACTTTTTCGCCGAAAGTAAAAGTACGTACATCATATTTTACCGACAGCTTTTCGGCCAGCTTCCTGAAACGGGGAGCAAATTCATTTCTGTAATATGCCGAATCACGGCCCTGAATAACTGATGAGGAATTATCGAGTGCAAGCAGCACAACAGGCCGTTCGGTATAACGCGATGTGTTTTTTATCAGCGGCAAAAGCAGCAGGAATGCAATCAGGCTAACCGAAAANNCCAGCAGGCAGATAAGCAAAAACCAGGAAGGATATGAAGTAATAAGCGAAAATCCCACTACCAGTAAAGGGTTTAATAAATATCCCCGCAAAGGTCGCAAAATTTTCGCTTATTCAGGAAATTACCTCGAAGCAATGCAAACTTAAAGATAACTATTTTTTAAATTCGGTAAGTACCGTGGAGCCCATCAGTTTGCCCTTTTTATCGTAAGTCTCGGTTTTCACATTTCCGGCACCCATATTAACGTATTCAGCCACCGAAGTACTGACTTTGAACATAAGCTTGGTTTCTACATCGTAGGTAATTTTGTAGCATTCGAAGGTTCCTGCAGGAACGGTAACCGATTCGGTACCAGCAACTTTTCGGTTGGTAATATTTACAACCATGTTCATCAGGCTAACTCCGCCAGTACCAGCCGAAATGGTAATACTTGCATCGGGCAATGCCTGACCAACAGCCAGGTTGGTGGGATACATCATATCCTTGCTGTCAACCGTAATTTCCATGTCCTTAAAGGATTCCATCGATTTAGGATCGACAAAATTCTGCATATCCACATAAAAATTCCCGCCTTCGCAGCGCATGGCATATTCGTGGGTCGATTTGTTATTTTTCGCATCAGTAACTTCAGCCTGCACCTTGTATTGGGTACCCGTAGGTATCTGAACCACATCAATACATGTGGACTTTGAGCTCGAGGTAACTTTTCCTTTTGCATCCAGGTTTTGATACGAAAATGTCATTCCTTTGGTCATGGAATAATAACCACAGTCCTGTGCAAATACAAGTACAGGCAGCATAAATGCAATAATACTACTCAATAAAATACTTCTGGTTTTCATGGTTTTTGGTTTTAAATAATAAACAAACATAATCAAAAATATCTTATCTGGTTTATATCGATATAAAATATTACCGCTAACGTGGACTCGCGGTCAACGTATCAACATATTTGCTAAGCATGCCTGCATCACAAAAACTACGCTAATGAAAAATTATTTCTATTTAGGTATTGTTGTACCTGAATTATTATATATCTTTGCAGCGAAATTAAATCACAACAACTTTAACGGTTCACAGATATCAACTAAAAAAATAAATCACAATAAAACACACGCTATGAGTGAATTAATCAATAATTCAGAAAACCGGAAGGAACTGCTGAAACACATGATACTGCAGTTACATAAAGGCGAAGCTCCCGAAACGGTTAAAACACAGCTTACCAACCTACTGAAGGGCATTCCATACGACGAGGTAGTTGAAGTAGAACAGGAATTGATTAAAGAAGGGCTACCGGTGGCCGAAGTGCTAAAACTTTGCGACATTCATGCCATGGTGCTCGATGGAAATATTGACCAGTCAGGAGCTAAAACTATTCCTGCCGGCCACCCGGTGGATACCTTTAAAAAGGAAAACCGTGAGTTGGAGAAACGGGTTTTGAAACTGGGCGGGATATTTGAAGAAATAAAGAAAAAAGCTGCTGCCGACAGTTCCGAAATTATGGACGAAAGCGTGATGGAAATGCTGGCAATTTTTAATGCGTTGATGGATGTTGACAAACATTACCGCCGCAAAGAGAACCTCCTTTTTCCATACCTCGAAGCAAAAGGCATTACAGGGCCACCCACGGTGATGTGGGGAAAACACGACGAAACGCGTGCCTCACTCAAAAATGCAATCGAAGTGCTGCAAAACGCCGAAGGTGCCACGGCTGCTGAGTTGGTCGACATTATTGATATCGTGCTTGCCCCGGCATCAAAGTCAGTTACTGATATGGTGATGAAAGAAGATGAAATTCTTTTCCCCATGGCCATGGACGAACTTACTGACAAGGAATGGTACCATGTGTTGCAGCAAACCAACGAAATCGGGTATTGCCTTTTTGACCCTTCGGATGAATGGACACCCGAAAACACCGAAATGAGTATTGAGGAGCTGCAGAACGACTTTGCCGGAGGCATTGTACGCCTGCCAAGCGGAAGTTTCAACATTAGCGAACTCACGCTGCTGCTCAATACTTTGCCTGTGGATATTACTTTCGTGGATAAAAATGATAAGGTGAAATTTTTCACCCAGGGACAACATCGGATTTTTGATAGAAACAGGGCAATCCTGGGCCGCGATGTAAGGATGTGTCATCCACCACACAGCATGCATATTGTCGACCAGATCCTGAATGATTTTAAAAGTGGTAAGGAAAGCAGCGCACCTTTCTGGATACAAATGGGTGGAAAATTCATTTACATCACCTATTTACCCTTGCGCGACAAAGAGGGCAACTATATGGGCACCATTGAGTTTTCGCAGGATCTTACCGAATTACGGGCTTTGCAGGGCGAACAGCGGTTATTATCGTACGGTAAATAAAATCAGCAAAACAAGATGTCGAAACCACTGATTACCCCACAAACCCGGGTTGCCGATTTCCTGGAGCACTATCCAGAGCATGAGGATTTGCTGATCAGCCTGTCGCCCGCATTCCAAAAGCTAAAGAACCCCGTACTGAGGCGCACTATCGGCAGGGTTGCTACGTTCCAGCAGATTGCAGTAGTTGGTAATATACCGCTCGAAACTATTATTAATACCCTGCGCAGTGCGTCGGGACAACATCAAACAAACGAAATTATGGAAAACAGTACATTATCAGAAGAAAAACCATCTTGGTTCGAAACAAGCAAAGTTACCGAAACCCTTGATGCACGCGAAATGCTGCAGGCCGGGCAACACCCGCTTGCAGAAGTGATCAGGCAAACCTCCGAACTGCAGCCGGGAAACATTTACGAACTGGTAACCCCATTTACGCCCATGCCACTGATTGAAAAAGTAAAAGCAAACGGGTTATCAGCCTATGTTGAGCCTGTTACAGACACCGAAATTCACACCTATTTCTGCAAGGCATAGCCGAAGCAGCTTAATAAGTTATTAACATTAAATTGTAAGGCTCCGTTGGCCGGAAACAACATAGTTTCCAGCCAACGGAGTTTTTATTCACAGCGAAAAAAATGGTTTCGAATGATTATTTTTGTCGATACGATAAGAAATAAACTTTAAACCATTTCCATGATAGCTGAAACCCCACGCCCACCTTATTTTGCAGTAATTTTTACATCAGTACGTACCGAAGGTGATCACGGATATGCGCTGATGTCGGACAAAATGATTGCACTTGCCCAAAACCAGGATGGATTCCTGGGGATTGAATCGGCAAGAGAGGAAACAGGAATAACCGTTTCGTACTGGCGCGACCTTGAATCCATCCATCGCTGGAAGGTTAATACAGAACATACCCTGGCCCGAGCCAAAGGACGATCGCTATGGTATAAAAGCTTTAAGGTTCGAATAGCAAAAGTGGAACATGATTATGAATTTACTGAAACCTTATCCGAACAATAGCGCGGCCCGGAACAGCTTCGCAAACCCAAAATAGCAGGAATACCTGGTTCCTCCAATAACCGGGTTCCCGAACATTCAGATCATAAAAATTACGATCAGTGTAGCACTGAAAATTTTGAATATGTCAGCTTCACGTATAATCGTTTTATAGGTCCCCAAACCACCTAAATAAAATATGAATTACTGGCAATTCGCACAAAAGGACTGGATATTTGTAGATTATGAAATGCGTTTCACAGCGATATCAAAACTACTTTTTAAAGCCTCCAATCTGAAATAAATGGCATAATCCCCCCTGATGCTTGTCTTTAGAAAATTATTTTGAGTACATTTGTAGGCTTTAATAATACCTTAATAACGATTATGGGACTACTACAAGACAAGCTCAAGCTATATGATGCACCACAAAAAGTAATGGCAGCGGGTGTTTACCCTTATTTCCGGGTAATTGAATCGGATCAGGACACCGAAGTAATCATCAATGGTAAGAAAGTCCTGATGTTTGGTTCCAACAGTTACCTGGGACTAACCAATCACCCGAAAATTAAAGAAGCAGCCAAAAAAGCCATTGACAAATATGGCACCGGATGCGCAGGCTCACGCTTTTTGAATGGTACACTTGATATACATATTGAACTGGAAAACAGGCTGGCAAGCTTAGTAAAAAAAGATGCTGCCATCTGTTATAGCACCGGTTTCCAGGTAAACCTGGGTGTAGTTTCAGCACTCACCGGTCGTGGTGATTATTTATTGCTTGATGAGCTTGACCATGCATCCATTATTGAAGGCAGCAGGCTGTCTTTCTCCAAAATATTAAAGTTCCAGCACAATAATATGGCATCATTAGAAGCTAAACTGAAGCTCTGTGATCCTGACAAAATCAAATTGATTGTTGTTGATGGTATTTTCTCCATGGAAGGTGATATCGTAAATTTACCTGAAATTGTAAGGCTTGCTACGAAATACAAAGCTTCCATTATGGTTGATGATGCGCATTCCATCGGCGTTATCGGTAAAAATGGAGCAGGAACAGCTTCGCATTTTGGCTTAACCGAAGAAGTTGACCTAACTATGGGTACTTTTTCGAAATCGCTGGCTTCGCTGGGCGGGTTTATTGGAGCCGATAAGGACACGATCAATTACCTGAAACACAATTCGCGTTCGCTGATATTCAGTGCCAGCATGACACCATCGTCAGCAGCAACCGTTTTAGCTGCACTCGATATCATGGAATCGGAACCTGAGCGGATAGCCCATCTCTGGGACCTGACCCATTATGCTAAAAAATCATTTAATGATCTTGGATTCNNCAAATGACCAGGATGCTGATCAACGAAGGTGTTTTTGTGAATCCGGTTGTATCGCCAGGAGTACCTAAGGAAGACAGCCTGATCCGTTTTTCACTTATGGCCACACACACCTTTGAGCAACTTGACATTGCCATTGATAAAATTGCAAAAGTTGCTGTTAAATTGGGGGTATTAGCTGGCGAATCAGTAATAAAATAAGCAATTTATACTGCTTAATCTTCAAAACCTTGCAGAAAGTTATTCTAATAACAGGAATCTCGACTGGTTTTGGCAGAAAAACTGCCGAAATGCTGGCCGAAAGAGGTCATATTGTATATGGCACAGTGCGGAAACAAACAGCAGTAAAGCCGGGTATTAACGTACTGACGATGGATCTTACTGATCAGAAATCAGTACAGCTTGCAGTTGAGCAGGTTATTCAAAAAGAAGGCCGCATTGATGTATTGATCAATAATGCCGGCGTGCATACCGGTGGAGCCATCGAAACCACCACGATCGAAAATGCACGCCTTCAACTGGATACCAATATCATGGGGCTGGTGTATATGCTTCGCGAAGTATTGCCCGTTATGCGGAAACAGAATCACGGTACACTCATCAATTTCAGTTCTATCGGCGGATTGATGGGGCTCCCATTCCAGGGATTTTATTCGGCCAGCAAATTTGCTATTGAAGGATTAAGCGAAGCCTTNNAACAATACAGCCAACCGCCGTAATTTCCTGGCAAACAGCGCTGATGATCCGTATGCAGCACAATTCCGGAAATCGCTTGCCATCATCGAAAAGGATGAAACCCACGGATGGCCACCTGAAGTACTTGCACGAAAACTAGTTAGAATTGTGGAAGCCAAAAACCCTTGCCACAGGTATGTGATAGCTTCGGCCGAACAAAAACTGGCTGTGGTGCTGAAACGAATTTTGCCTTCAGCCTGGTTTATGAAAATACTGGCGCCTCATTATGGAATAAAATAGCGTTTCCACCATCGGCTACCAAATACTAATTTCCTGTTTACATTTCCAGTCCGGCTTATGCAGTCAGGGAACGGCTGAACCGTATCTGACCGAATTATTATTGACTATTAATATCTTCCATATTATAACACGCTGTCTCAGAAGAAAAAGCCTGGCACGTGAATCTTTATTGCATTCAACAGTAAAAAGTGTTACCTTTATAAAGCAGAAATCTCAATAAAATAAATCCCTCTTCCTGCATTTGATACTTTTGAAGAAAAACCAGTGGAGGATCAGGACAGAATGTAACACTGATAAAGCATGTTGATCATGAAGTCAGTGTAGCACACCAGCTAGCAATCTTTAAAATCTGAAAGTCATGAATCCCATTTTCGACCTCAAAGCTGAGCACGATGCCATGGCTATCATACTTTTTGCCATGAAAAAATGTGCTGTTGAAATGCGTCATAACCGCCAGGTAGATTTATTCCGGATAGGCCAGATCATAGATTTTTTAAGGACATACAATGACAACTGCCACCATCAGAAGGAGGAAAAATACCTGTTCCCGGCCATACTGGAATATGATATTCCGTGGACGGAAGATACCATTTATCACCTGGTAAAAGAACACCAGGTGGCACATGGTTACCTGAACGATATTGAAGAGAAGATGCATGACTACCTATCAGGGCGAACCCAAAACTTCGATGAGCTTGCGGACAGCATGTTGCAGTATATTATGCTGGAAGAAAATCATATAAAAACAGAAAATGAAGTATTGCTTCCGCTGGCAGAGAAATACTTTGACAAGCAGAAAAAGGATTCGGTTACCTTGAAATTCAAAAACATACAAAACCTGCAGGTTGGCCACCTGAAACACCTTGAATTTTACCTGCTGCTTTCCAAGTTGTATGCCGAAAACAAAAAATCCTTAGCCGGAAATTACTGATGAGGTTATCTGTAGGAGTGATTTTGCAGCAACAATAATGCCGCTGCAAATTGATATACATACCGGCAGGTTTCAATAAAAAAGCGGGCCTCGTTAAGGAGCCCGCTTTTTATTTTATATCTGTTGATGAACTAGGTGCTCATACCACCGCAAACGCTCAGTACCTGTCCGGTAACATAAGCTGATAAGTCGGAAGCAAAGAAAACACATGCTTTTGCAACATCTTCGGGCTTGCCTCCGCGGCGAAGCGGAATCTGGGCGGCCCACTGTGTACGAACTTCTTCTGATAATTTAGCAGTCATTTCGGTTTCGATGTATCCGGGAGCAATGGCATTGCAACGAATATTTCGTGAGCCTAATTCCTGGGCAATAGATTTGGTGAAACCAATTAAACCTGCCTTTGAAGCCGAATAGTTGGATTGCCCGCCATTACCGTTAACACCCACCACCGAACTCATGTTGATGATGGAGCCCGAGCGCTGTTTGAGCATGTATTTCTGAACTGCCTTTGTGAGGTTGAACACCGATTTCAGATTCACCTTGATTACCAGGTCCCAATCAGCTTCCATCATGCGCATAAGCAGGTTATCGCGGGTTATTCCTGCGTTGTTCACCAGGATATCGATGCGGCCGAATTCTTTTGCAATTTCGTCAACAACGCGTTCGCTGTCTTCAAAAGAACTGGCGTCAGAAGCATAACCCATTGCTTTTACGCCTAATGCCTGTATTTCCTTTTCGGTAGTTTCCATAATTTCGTCGCGACGCATATCCGTAAATGCCACAGAAGCGCCTTCCTGAGCAAAAGCCAGGGCTATAGCTTTGCCAATACCCCGGGATGCACCGGTTATCAGGGCTACTTTTCCATCGAGTAGTTTCATATTTTGTTTGTTATGGTTTAATAAAATTCATTAACGGTTAATCATTTATGAGCATTCAGCCAAATATCCGGAAGGCATTTCCTGAAGCTGGTATGTTGGTTTTCCGTTTAACGGATGTACTCACACCTCAGTAACTTGCAGTTAGGCCCATTTCACCAGGTTAAAATCCATGCGATGAGGCAACAACGGATTTTTGGGTGTAATCCGGAAAGCAAAGTCGAATACACCAGCCAGCGCAGTTTCAACCTCGAGTGTAAAATGAGCGAGGTTGCCATCCACTTTGGTTAAGCTCAGTTCGCGGATTGCCTGGGGGGCAACCATCTGGTCGTTTACTTTTTGCCCCGATACCATTTCAATCATGATATCATCGGGAGCTATATCGCCCAAACTCAGAACCAGTTCAGCTTTAAAAATATCGCCGAGTTTGAGTTCTTCGTTGGTAGCATCCGGATAAATAATATCCACTACTTCGATTCCGTCCCAGTTGCGGATCATCCTGAATTTCCACGATGCCAGGCTTCGTAATGCGGCATGATCATCATCCCTGAGCAATGCAAACCTGTTGGCAAGCTTGTGGTAATATTTTTCGAAATAATCGTCAAGCTGGCGTTTCATGGTAAAATGAGGCGCTATTCCGGAGATGGTGTTTTTAACATATTTCACCCAGTTGTGCGGAACCCCGTCGGTATCGCGGTCGTAGAAGGCAGGAATAATTTCATCCTCCAGGATATTATAGATAGTTTCGGCATCGAGTTCGTCCTGGAACTGCTGATTTTCGTACGTACGTTCTTCTTGCAGTGCCCAGCCCGCATCCTCGCGGTAACCTTCGGCCCACCAGCCATCGAGGACACTGAAGTTAACAACGCCGTTCATCACGGCTTTTTCGCCACTGGTACCGCTGGCTTCGAGCGGACGGGTAGGTGTATTGAGCCAGATATCCACGCCCTGCACCAGTTTGCGGGCCATCGCCATGTTGTAGTTTTCGAGGAACACAATTTTGCTGACAAACTGCGGCATTCGCGAAACCTCTACAATACGTTTTATCAAATCAGCTCCGGCTTTGTCTGCAGGATGTGCCTTGCCTGCAAATACAAACTGAACAGGTCTGTCGGTATCACTCAAAATCTGCGCCAGGCGTTCGATGTTCGAAAACAACAGGTGGGCGCGTTTGTAAGTTGCAAAACGCCTTGCAAAACCTATGGTAAGCGCTTTATCATCCAGTGATTCAACAACACGGATCACTTGTTTCGGATTTTCGGAACTGGTACCCATTGAATCGGAGAGGCTCTTTTTGATGTAACTGATCAGTTCGCTCCTGAGATCTTCCCTGATTTGCCAGATGCGCTCGTCAGGGACATTATGAATTTTCTTCCAGAAATCAGGATTTGACTGATCATGCAGGTAATTGGCTCCAAATTCCTGTTTATATAATTTTTTCCATTTGGCATTGGCCCAGGTGGGCAGATGCACTCCATTGGTAACATAACCAATGTGGATTTCATTTTCATAAAATCCGTTGTACATACCCTTGAACATTTCCCTGCTTACCCTGCCGTGAATGCGGCTTACGCCGTTCATTTCCTGCGAAAGTTTGGCAGCCAGCACACTCATGGAGAACTTCTGGTCGTTGCGGTTTTCGATGTAGCGACCCAGGTTCATGAAGGTATTCCACGAAATATTTAAACGCACTGCATAATGCGGGATATAAGTACGCAGCAGTTCCTCGGTAAATGCATCGTGTCCGGCCGGAACAGGCGTATGGGTTGTAAACAAGGTGGAGGCTCTTACCAGTTCAATAGCCTGAAGGAATGATAACTGGTGGTTTTGCACATAGGTACGCAGCCGCTCAATGCCAATGAAGGCAGCGTGACCTTCGTTACAGTGGTATAGGTTAGGTTCAATGCCAATGGCTTCGAGGGTACGAATACCTCCCACGCCCAGCAGCAATTCCTGTTTAAAGCGATTTTCGAGGTCGCCGCCATACAACTGGTGCGTTACAAACCTGTCGGCTTCAGAGTTCTCTTCAATATCGGCATCGAGCAGGTATAGCGGAACACGACCAACATCGAGTTGCCAAACTTTAGCGTGCAATACTCGTCCGGGCAAAGAAACACCTATCATGATCCATTCGCCGTTGGCATTGCGCACGGGCTTAATGGGAAGGTGTGTAAATTTCTGCGGGTAATATTGCGGCACCTGTTCGCCGTATGGCGAAAGGGTTTGTTTAAAATAACCGTAACGGTACAAAAGCCCGATACCAACCATGTCAGCATTCGAATCGGAAGCTTCTTTCAGGTAATCGCCAGCCAGCACACCCAATCCGCCAGAATATATCTGAATGCTTTCGTGCAGGCCAAATTCCATGCTGAAATAGGCAATTTTAGGACTTTTCTTTTCAGCGGCTTTCGCCATATAGGCATTGAAATCAGTCATTACGGATTGCAAACGCGACATAAAGTCAGCATTTTTCTCGAGTGCCTGTAACTGACTGAACGATAACGACTCAAGTAATGATATCGGGTTGTGGTCCGAAAACTCCCAATGTGAGGGATCTATCAACCGGAATAAGTCAGTGGCTTCGGTATTCCAGCACCAGTACAGGTTGCGGCTCAGTTCGAGCAAACCGTTGAGCGATTCGGGGAATGAATGGCTAACCCTGATTTTTCGCCACTCGGGATGCGAAACTTTTTCGCCATTGGTGCTAAGAACAGTTTCTGCCTGGCGTTTATCACGAAAAAGATCGGAGCGGTCAGCAACTTTTTCGAGCGCGATTGAATATGCTTGTTTATAATTAATCAGCAGATTGCTCCAGAGTGCTGTATGTGCCAGTTTGATAGCAGCAGCTGAAAGTTCAGCCTTACGGATTTCTGACATTTTTTCGTACGACAAAATCACTGAAACCATCGAATTTACAACGTATTCATTGTTTTCGTCGTTACGATCAATTACGGTAATACCAGCATCCATATTGAGACTTCTTACCCATAAACCGAAACCGGCAAGCGTAGTGGTAATGGTTGGAACCCCGAACACAAGGCTTTCGAGCGGTGTATATCCCCAAGGTTCGTAATACGAAGGAAAAACTGACAGGTCGAAACCCGGCAAGAGGTCGTAATAGGAAAGGTTGAATATCCCGTCATTTCCATTCAGGTAACTGGGCACAAAAATAACCTTAACCTGGTCCTGTATGCTATTCAGGAGCCTGTTCTCTTTCAGTCTGCGCAGAATCGGGTCATAATCAGGCTCAAACAGGCCATGTGTCAGGAATCTGGGTTCTTCGGAATTATCGAGGACTCCTGACTCAATTTTTTCATGTAACCCCGGCACCGGACCGGAGTGATGGGCCGGTATGGTGATGAAAGCTACAACCGGATAAGTAAGTTTTTCGTTATGATTCAGGTTTGCCAGTGCATCCAGGAAAAGATCGATCCCTTTGTTCCTGAATTCGTACCT
>DGQJ01000175.1:3550-5036 GCA_002389705.1 Bacteroidales bacterium UBA4417 | reverse complement strand
AAAACAGATTTTAAAATAGTGGCCATACTGCTGGGAACACAGGATACAGCAACCTGTGCTATGATCGCCGAAGCCCTGGAACCCTATTTTACCCCCGATAACCTTTTTGTGATCAGTACTGATTTTTCGCATTATCCGGGGTACGATGATGCCGTAAAAACCGATAAGCAGGTTGCCGATGCCATCGTAACCAACGATCCCCGCAAATTCCTGCTTTCAGTCGAAAATCCAACGAAAACTCACACCGCCAACCTGGCTGCAGCCTGCTGTTCGTGGCCATCGGTACTCACGCTGATGTATCTCACCGAAAAAAAGACAGACCTTGCTTACAAGCAGGTTTTGTATAAAAATTCGGGCGATTCGCCCTATGGCGAAAAGGACCGCGTTGTCGGCTATTATGCACTGAGCCTGGAGCAGCATGACAACCTGTCAACAACTTTTTCCGAAAAAGAAAAACAACAATTGCTTCAACTGGCGCGGAATACCATCCATGTTTACCTGGAGAAACACCAGGTTCCGGAAATTGAAACGGATACCTTGCCAACTGCCATAAAAAATAAGTCCGGCGCTTTTGTCACCCTGAAAAAAAATGGCAATCTCCGGGGCTGCATAGGTCATTTTGAAGCCGACAAACCACTTTATAAAATAGTGCAGCAAATGGCCGTTGCTGCTGCGACGCAGGATTACCGTTTTGCAGTTGTTTCCTTGCCTGAGATGGATTCAATTGATATTGAAATCTCTGTATTAACGCCGCTTCAAAAAATTACGGATGTAAATAAAATAAGGCTGGGGATTGATGGTGTGTACCTGAGTAAAGGAGGGCGGAGCGGTACTTTTCTTCCGCAGGTGGCTACCGATACCGGGTGGAACCTGGAGGAATTCATGGGGTATTGCGCCCGCGACAAAGCAGGTATTGGCTGGGATGGATGGGAAGATAAGGATTGCCAGATTTTCGTTTACCAGGCAATTGTTTTTGGCGAGAAAGGAGAATAGCTCAAAAAAACTTTTCACCGGCAGCTTACAGCGTTTCGCCCTAACAAAAGCAGCCGTTTACCGTTTTATAATTTCACGTTACCGGAAGCTGACATAATTTTGCAACAAAAACTTACAACGATGCAAACCATTTTAGGATCAGGAGGCATAATTGCCAATCACATAGCCAATGCATTACCGGCATATACCAGCCAGGTACGACTGGTAAGCCGTAATCCAAAAACAGTAACCGGTAACGAAGAGCTGGTTCCGGCCGATCTTACCTCAGCCGAACAGGTGATGAATGCTGTTAAAGGCTCCGAGGTAGTATATCTCACCGCCGGGCTGCAGTACGACATTAAAGTATGGCAGGAGCAATGGCCAAAGCTCATGCGCAATGTGATAAACGCCTGTAAGGAAAACGGTTCCAGGCTGGTGTTCTTCGACAATGTGTATATGTACGGCAAAGTCGTTGGCCCCATGACAGAGGAAACACCCTTCAATCCCTGCAGCC
>DGQJ01000175.1:1502-3433 GCA_002389705.1 Bacteroidales bacterium UBA4417 | reverse complement strand
AACCAAACCTGGCACCTACCCACTGATGCCAATGCACTTACCGGGCAGCAAATTGTAGATATCGCTGCTAAAGAACTCAGCACCAAGCCTAAAATTACCGTGCTGCCCAGGCTCATGATACAGATGGCAGGTCTTTTTAATCCTATTATCAGGGAAAGTGTTGAGATGCTGTACCAGTATGATTCGGAATATATTTTCGATTCGGACAAATTCGACAGCGCTTTTACCTTCGAAAAAGTTTCGTACGCCGAAGGAATACGTAACTGCCTGAAATAACACTTGCAGCGCAGGCCCTCACGAAAAAAGCACCCCGTGGGAGGTGCTTTTTTTATTTATATTTCGCGACTGGTCAATTCATTTGTGGTGATCAACCAAATCAGGTATACGTTTCTGGTCAACAAATCCGGTTAAATCAGCCCCTTGTCTTTTTTCTCACGGATGGCCCGGAGCATATCCACGGTCATGCTTTCGAGATTCCAGTTCGGTTTCCAGTTCCACTCGCTGCGGGCGCAGGAGTCGTCCATGCTGTTGGGCCACGAATTGGCGATACCCTGTTTCATCGGTTCAACATTGTAATCCATTACAAAGCCAGGGATGTGTTTGCGTATTTCGGCAGCTATCATTTCGGGATCGAAACTCATGGCTGTAACGTTGAACGAATTACGGTGTATCAATTTAGCCGGATCAGCTTCCATCAGGTTAATGGCAGCATCCAAAGCATCGGGCATATACATCATATCGAGGAATGTTCCGGCACCCAGCGGGCAGGTGTATTTACCTGTTTTTACAGCTTCGTAATAAATCTCAACGGCATAGTCGGTAGTGCCACCACCTGGCAAAGTTACATTGGATATAATCCCGGGGAAGCGTACGGAACGCGTATCGACCCCGAATTTTTTGAAATAATAATCGCTTAGCAGTTCGCCGGTTACTTTTGTGATCCCATACATGGTTTGTGGCCGCTGAATGGTATCCTGCGGGGTGTGATCAAGCGGGGTACTCGGTCCGAAGGAACCAATAGAACTCGGTGTAAACAGGGCGCAGTTGTATTCGCGGGCCACTTCGAGGCAGTTCATCAGCCCACCCACACCAATCTGCCAGGCCATCAGCGGCTTTGTTTCGCCTACTGCCGATAAAATTGCGGCCAGGTTATAGATGGTGTCAATCTTATATTTTTTTACCAGGTCGGCAATTTGTTGTGGCTGGGTAACATCCACATATTCAGCAGGTCCCGAATTCAGTAATTCACCGGTAGGCTCAGGGCGAAAATACCCGGCAACCACACTGCTGTTTCCATATATTTTCCTGAGTTTCATGGTGAGTTCCGAACCAATCTGGCCAACGGAACCAATTACAAGAATATTCTTCATTTAAACTGGGTTTTAATTGTTAGGCGATTCACAAAAGTGCGGCAAAATTAAACAAATTTGCTTACCTCAACATGTATTTGCAGCTATCTTAAAGATATTTTTAGTAATCTTATTTTCAGTTGTTTAAAAATGTTAAATAAGTGTTTTACTTACAATATGCGATGCTTTTGCGATATTGGCGGAGTTGCACGTATTCATTTTAATAAAAATGCGTTTTGTGCAGACTAATAATTTTTACCTTTGCCAATGCAAATTTTTAACTTTGCCCTTAGAAATCATTAAAAATCAATGTCATATGTACAATAATTTTCAGGAACACCTTACCAAAGAGCTCGCCGGAATAAAGGAAGCCGGGTTGTTTAAAAACGAACGTATCCTGGTTTCGCCCCAGGGTGCAGAAATTACCATCAGCTCAGGGGCAAAAGTGCTCAATTTCTGCGCAAATAATTACCTGGGCCTTTCGAACAACCCGCAACTGGTAGCTGCCGCCAAGCAAGCACTCGACACCCATGGCTACGGGATGTCGTCAGTACGTTTTATTTGCGGAACCGGCGATTTGCA